>JBLYYV010000130.1:0-16805 GCA_048550095.1 Gammaproteobacteria bacterium | reverse complement strand
GCGGCGCATCGCGAATCCCTGCGGCGCTTCGGCCCCTGCCCGGAACATCGCAGGAGTTTCAGGCCGGTGCGTCTCGCGCTCGAGGCCGCAGGAGCGTCGGCATGAGCGTCGGTTTCGTTCATCTGCACCTGCACACCGAGTACTCGATCATCGACAGCGTCGTGCGGGTCAAGGCGCTCGTCGCCGCGGCGGCAGAGGCGGGCATGCCCGCCGTTGCGATGACGGACCAGAGCAATCTGTTCGCGATGGTGAAGTTCTATCGAGCGGCGCTGCAGGCCGGCCTGAAGCCTCTGATCGGTGCGGACGTGTGGCTGATCGACGACCGCGTGGACGAAATCGATGCGTCGCGTCTGATTCTGCTGTGTCGGGACAATACGGGTTATCGCAATCTTTCGGAATTGCTGACGCGAGCCTATCGCGAAGGGCAAAGGAACGGCGTGCCGACGCTGTGCCGCAGCTGGCTGGACGGCGCCACGGAGGGCCTGATGGCGCTGTCCGGTGGGCGCGAGGGCTCGGTCGGGCGATTGTTGCTGGCGGACAAGGCTGGCGATGCGCGGGTCGTCGTCGACGATCTGCGGGAATTGTTCGGCGGTGATTTTTTCCTCGAGTTGCAACGCACGGGGCGACCGCAGGAAGAGGAATACATTCACGCCGCCGTGACGATGGCTGCGGAGACCGATTGTCCGGTCGTCGCGACCAATGACGTTCGATTTGTTCGGCCCGAGGACTTCGAGGCGCACGAGGCGCGTGTCTGCATTCAGCAGGGCCGGGTCTTGGGTGACACCTCGCGCCCGCGTGACTACAGCGAGCAACAATACCTGCGCGCGCCCGCAGAGATGGCGGAGCTGTTCGTCGACCTGCCTGAGGCGCTGGAAAATACCGTCGAGATCGCCAAGCGCTGCACGGTTGAACTGGCGCTGGGTGATTCACATCTGCCGGAGTATTCGGTGCCGGACGGGATGACGACGGACGAGTTCCTCGCCAGTGAAGCGGAGTCCGGCCTGCGCGAGCGCCTGTCCGCCACCAGCCCCGCCGACGTCCCCGCGCACTATCGCGAGCGCCTCGAAACGGAGCTTGAGGTGATCCGGAAGATGGGATTCCCGGGCTACTTCCTGATCGTCGCGGACTTTATTCGCTGGGCCGGCGAAAACGGCGTGCCGGTCGGGCCGGGCCGAGGTTCGGGCGCCGGCTCGCTGGTCGCGTGGGTGCTGGGTATTACCGATCTCGACCCGATCGAGCATGAACTGCTGTTCGAGCGATTCCTGAATCCCGAGCGCGTGTCGATGCCCGACTTCGATATCGACTTCTGCATGGACGGTCGCGACCGTGTCATTGGTTACGTCGGTGAACGCTACGGGCGCGACCGCGTCTCGCAGATCATTACCTACGGCACAATGGCGGCGAAGGCCGTCGTGCGGGACGTCGGACGCATCCTGAGCCATCCTTACGGTTTCGTCGATCGCATCGCGAAGCTCATCCCGTTCGAGGTCGGCATGACGCTCGACAAGGCGCTGGAGCAGGAGCAGGAACTGGGCGACCTGTATCGTGACGACGAAGAAGTCAGGATCGTGATAGATCTCGCGAAGCAGCTCGAGGGCCTGGTTCGCAACGCGGGCAAGCATGCGGGCGGTGTCGTCATCGCGCCGTCGACGATTACGGATTTTACGCCGTTGTTTCAGGTCGATGGCGAGGATACGACCGTCACGCAGTTCGACAAAGACGATGTCGAAGCAGCGGGCCTGGTCAAATTCGATTTCCTCGGCCTGCGGACGCTGACGATCATCGATCATGCCGTCAAGACGATCAACGCCAGCTGTATCGAGGACGGCGCAACGCCGGTCGATATTCGCAAGTTGCCGATGGACGATCGCGCGACATTCGACCTGTTGCAGGCCGGCAATACGACGGCCGTGTTTCAGCTCGAGTCCCGCGGCATGCGAGATCTCGTCAAACGCCTGCGGCCCGATCAGTTCGATGACATCGTCGCGCTCGTGGCGTTGTATCGGCCGGGGCCCATGCAGTCGGGGATGGTCGACGACTACGTGGAGCGCAAGCATGCCAGGGGCGCGAAAAAGATCGATTATTTCCATCCGGACCTCGAGCCGGTGCTGACGAGCACGTACGGCGTGATCCTGTACCAGGAACAGGTCATGCAGATTGCACAGCGCTTGTCGGGTTACTCGCTGGGCCGCGCCGATATCCTGCGGCGCGCGATGGGCAAGAAGAAGCCCGAGGAGATGGCCAAGCAGCGCTCGGGCTTTGTCGACGGGGCGACCGAGCGGGGCGTCGATGCCGGTCTCGCAACGATGGTTTTCGACCTCGTCGAAAAATTTGCCGGCTACGGTTTCAACAAGTCGCATTCTGCTGCCTATGCGCTGTTGTCGTATCAGACAGCATGGCTCAAGGCGCATTATCCGGCAGCCCTGATGGCGGCGGTGATGACGTCGGAGCTGGACGATACCGATCGGCTCGTGATCATGAAGCGGGACTGCGAGCAGAACGGCCTGACGTTGCTCCCGCCGGATATCAATGATTCCGGTAGTGTCTTCGAAATCCGTGATGCCGCATCGATACGTTATGGCCTGGGCGCGTTGAAGGGGCTCGGTCATGGCGCCGCGGATCAGATCATCGCCGCCCGTGCCGACGGGCCGTTTCGATCCCTGGACGATTTCTGCGAGCGCGTCCACACGCACAAGGTCGGTCGCCGCGCCATCGAAGCATTGATCAAGTCGGGCGCGCTGGATTCGCTTGGGCCGAATCGCCCGAGTCTGCTCGCGCGCGTGCCGACGGCGATCGGTCATGCCGAACGTGCCGCCCGCATGCGCGACTCGGGCCAGAACGACATGTTCGCGAGTCCCGATGCCCAGCCGGAAACGCCACTGGCGGATGCCGGCGCAGACATCGCCGTCGAGACGGACTGGAGTTTTCGCGAAAAACTGCAGGCCGAACGCGAGAGCCTCGGTCTGTTCATGAGCGGACATCCCTTCGATGAATATCGTCACGATGGCCCGTTCGTGTCGTCCGGCACGCTGAGCGGCCTGCTGAGCGCGCCGCGGCCGAAATCGAATGGCGACAAGCCATGGTCAGGCGGCAGGGATTGTTCGGCCGCGGGCCTCGTGACCGGATTGCGGAAACGCGGGGGGCGAGTCACGTTCGAGCTGGACGACGGCGCGCAGCGACTGGAGGTGACGCTGTTTCAGGACGCGTATGACCGCTTCCGCCACCTGCTGACGCCGGAGTCGATCGTCGTCGTCTCGGGCAAGCTGCGTTTCGACGACTTCATCAACGGGTGGCGATTGAACGGCAAGGAGGTCACCGATATCGATCGCGTCGTCGAGTCGAAGGCGAGCAGGCTGATCATCCGGTGGAGCGAGGGGCGCGACGGCCGGCTCGATCCGACGCGGCTGAAGTCGATCCTCGAACCGTACCGTCCCGGCGCCTGTGAGATCAGCCTGTATTATTTGCATGACGATGCGCAGGCGCGGGTGCTACTCGGGCGGGACTGGGCCGTTCGACCGAGCCGTGAACTCCGCGAGCAGCTGATGCGCGTGGTCGGCGACGATGGCTATCGATTCATTTACCAGACCTTGCACTAAAGCGCTCTTGTAACCGGGTTACGCACCGTTTAGGGTTTCCGCCTATGGATTTGAAGTTTCTGGATTTCGAACAGCCGATCGCTGAACTGGAGGCGAAGATCGACGAATTACGATTCGTCGGTGACGATTCCGAGGTCAACATCAGCGACGAGATCGCGCGCCTGAAGGCCAAGAGCGAATCGCTGACCAAAACGATTTTTGCAGACCTGACCGCATGGCAGGTGGCGCAGGTCGCGCGGCATCCGCTGCGGCCCTACACGCTGGACTACATCGCGCAGATCAGCCCCGATTTCCAGGAATTGCACGGCGACCGTATGTATGCGGACGATGCCGCGATCGTCGGCGGTCTCGGCCGCCTGGACGGCAAGCCGGTCATGTTCATCGGCAATCAGAAGGGGCGCAACACGAAGTCGCGCGTATTGCGCAATTACGGGATGTCCAAGCCCGAGGGCTACCGCAAGGCGTTGCGCCTGATGAAGATGGCCGAACGCTTCCGCCTGCCGATCGTCACGTTGATCGACACGCCCGGGGCCTACCCGGGGATCGGCGCCGAGGAACGCGGTCAGAGCGAGGCGATCGCGCGCAACCTGTTCGAGATGTCGCGGCTCAAGACGCCGATCATCAGCGTCGTGATCGGCGAGGGTGGTTCCGGTGGTGCGCTGGCGATCGGCGTCGGCGACCGGGTCCTGATGCTCCAGTACGCGGTGTATTCGGTGATTTCGCCGGAGGGGTGCGCGAGCATCCTGTGGAAGAGCGCCGACAAGGCCGAGGATGCTGCCGAAGCGATGGGCATTACCGCCGGGCGCCTGAACGAGCTCGGCCTGGTCGATGAAGTCATTCCCGAGCCCCTCGGCAGCGCGCATCGAGATCCGGATGCGATGGCACAAACGCTGAAAAACGCATTGATCGCTCACCTGCGTCAGCTCGAGGCGCTCGATACGGCCGAACTGTTGCGCCGGCGTTCGAAACGTCTGGCTTCGATGGGCGAGTACAGGGACGGCTGACCGGCCGCCACCGATGTCGACGTCATCGGTCATCGACACACTAAGGGACAGGCTCGCGCCGGACGAGGGCGCAGCTCGATGGTGCGTCGCGTTCAGCGGCGGACTCGATTCGACGGTGCTGCTGCAGGCGGCGCATCAACTCGCCGCGGAGTTCGATGGAGTCACGTTGCGGGCCGCCCACGTGCATCATGGTCTGCACGCCGACGCGGACGAGTGGACCGGGCAATGTCGTTCGCTCACCGGTAACCTCGGGGTACCGCTGGACGTGCTGCGCGTCGACGTCGACTCCGACTCGGGCGAGGGTATGGAGGCCGCCGCGCGACGGGCGCGTTACGCAGCGCTGACGTCATTGCTGCATGAGGATGAGCTGCTGCTGACCGCGCATCATGCGCAGGACCAGGTGGAGACTGTATTGCTCCGACTATTGCGCGGCGCCGGGGTCAAGGGGCTTGGTGCCATCGCCGAACGATCGCGGCTGGGCCGCGGCTGGCTCGTTCGACCGCTGCTGTCGTTGGGGCGTCCTGAGCTGGAGGCGCATGCGCGGGACCATGCGCTGACGTGGGCCGAAGACCCGACCAACCGGGACATCGATTTCGATCGGAATTACCTTCGCCATGAAGTCATTCCCGCGCTGCGTCGGCGGTGGCCCGGTATCGATGCGGCGGTTGGGCGCTCTGCGCGGCTTGCCGCCGAGGCCGAGACACTGCTGCATGCGCTGGCGGCTCAGGATGCGACGCAGGTGATGAACGGCGAACTGATTTCATTGAGCGGCCTGCGAGAACTCGACGCTGCGCGTCAACGTAACCTCGTGCGCTACGTGCTCCAGCTGCGCGGCATCGCGCCGCCCAGCGAGATTCAGCTGTCCGGCGGGCTCGAGCAATTGCTGAAGGCGCGTGAAGACCGCAACCCGGTTCTGCGCTGGCCCGCCGGTCAGGTGCGTCGCTACCGCGACAACCTCTACGTTCTCGAAGACGATCCGGAGCGGGTCGCTGCCGACGGTTCAGACACGCATCCCTGGGACGGACGCGAGCCTCTCGCTTTCGGCGCGATCCGCGGGCATCTGACGCTCGAGGGCATGACGGGTGTGCAAACGGGTCTCAACGTGCGCTTCCGGCGCGGCGGCGAAAAGCTGCTCGAAGCCGACCACATTCATCACCAGCGGCTGAAAAAGTTGTTCCAGGCCCGCGGGGTCGTGCCGTGGATGCGCGCGCATGTGCCGTTGCTGTTTCAGGATACCGAGCTGCTCGCCGTGGGCGACCTGTGGTCGTCCGCAGAGTTCGCAGCGCGCCTGGGCCCGGCTGCGCGAATCCGGTGGGAGAAGCATGCCGACGTCTTCTGATCGTGCGAAATTTGGCCGCGTGGCGCGGCTTCCGTTGTCGTTGATCGGGCGATCTGGTAAGTTGGAACACCGTGTCCACGTTTCCATTTTCCAGGTCGAAAGGCGAGTTGCCAGGCAGCTTCGTCCGCGTACCGCTTTTTGATTTTCAGGACGGTTAGCTGATGCCGCGATTCGTGTTCGTTACGGGAGGCGTAGTCTCCTCGCTGGGTAAGGGTATTACTTCTGCATCCCTCGGGGCGATCCTCGAGGCCCGCGGCCTCAAGGTCAGCATGATGAAGCTCGACCCCTACCTGAATGTCGATCCCGGCACGATGAGTCCGTTCCAGCATGGCGAAGTCTTCGTGACGGAAGACGGCACCGAGACGGATCTCGATCTCGGGCATTACGAGCGCTACGTCCGCACGACGACCGGCCGCAACAGCAATTTCACGACGGGCCGAATATACGGGAGCGTCATTGCGAAGGAACGTCGTGGCGATTATCTCGGCGCGACCGTGCAGGTCATCCCGCACGTCACCGATGAGATCAAGCGGGGCATGCAGATGGGGGCGGGCGATGCCGATGTCTGCATCGTCGAGATCGGCGGTACGGTCGGCGACATCGAGTCGCTGCCGTTCATGGAGGCGATCCGGCAGATGGGCATCGACCTCGGGCGCCAGAACTGCGCCTACGTCCACCTGACGCTCGTGCCGTATATCGCGACATCGGCTGAGATCAAGACGAAACCGACGCAGCACTCGGTCAAGGAACTCCGCTCGATCGGTATTCAGCCGGACATCCTGGTCTGCCGCTCCGAGCAGGTGTTGCCGGACGAGCAGCGGCGCAAGATTGCGTTGTTCACGAACGTCCAGGAACGCGCCGTTATCTCGGCGATGGATGTCGACGACATCTATCGCGTGCCGATGGTCTTCCGCGATCAGGGCATCGACGAGATCATCGTCGAGCAATTCGGGCTCGACGTGCCGCCGGCGGACCTCTCGGAGTGGGAGGCGGTCGTTGCCGCCAAGAAGAACCCGACGGCCGAAGTCACGATCGCGCTGGTCGGCAAGTACGTCGATCTGCGCGATGCCTACAAGTCACTGTCCGAGGCTCTCGTCCACGCGGGCCTGCAGACACGCACGCGCGTCAACATTCGCTATATGGAATCCGGCCAGGTGGAGGGCGGAGACCTGTCCTGCCTGGACGACGTCGACGCGATTCTCGTGCCGGGTGGTTTCGGCGACCGGGGTATCGAGGGCAAGATTGACACCGTGCGCTACGCGCGCGAGAAGGGCGTCCCGTATCTCGGCATTTGTCTCGGCATGCAGGTCGCGGTCATTGAATTCGCGCGCAACGTCGCGGGCCTTGCCGGCGCGCACAGCACGGAGTTCGACCCGGCAACCGAGCACCCGGTCATTGCGCTGATCACCGAATGGCAGGACAGCGACGGCACTAACAAGGAACGCTCGATGGAGTCGGATCTGGGCGGCACGATGCGCCTTGGTGCGCAGGAATGCCGGCTGGCCTCAGGCAGCCTCGCCGCGCAGACCTATGGTTCCGAGACGATCTACGAGCGGCATCGCCATCGCTACGAATTCAACAATCACTACCTCGAGCAGCTGCAGGGCGATGGCCTCGCGTTTGCAGGTTTCTCGATCGACGGGCTCGTTGAAATGGTCGAGTTGCCCGGTCACCCGTGGTTCGTGGCGTGCCAGTTCCATCCGGAGTTCACGTCCAGCCCTCGCGACGGCCATCCACTGTTCACGGGATTCGTCGCTGCCGCGCGCAACTTCAAGTCGCAGGACCTCCCTGCAGCTGCCGGCGCATGAAGCTTCTCGATTTCCAGGCGGGACTCGATCAACCTTTCTTTCTGATCGCCGGGCCCTGCGTCGTCGAGAGCGAAGGCCTGACGCTCGACATCGCGCAAAAGCTCCAAGAGATATCAGAAAAGCTTTCTATCAATCTGATTTTTAAGGCTTCTTACGACAAGGCTAATCGTTCATCGGTCGCGAGCTTCCGGGGCCCGGGTATCGAGGAGGGCCTGCGTATCCTCGCCGAGGTCAAGCGTCAGCTCGGCCTGCCGGTGCTGACTGACGTACACGAGGACACCCCGCTGGACGAGGTCGCCGACGTCGTCGACGTTTTGCAGACGCCGGCGTTCCTGTGTCGCCAGACCAATTTCATCGTCGGCGTCGCCGCCACGGGTAAGCCCGTGAATATCAAGAAAGGGCAATTCCTGTCGCCGTGGGAGATGGGCAACGTCGTCGACAAGGCGCGGAGCACCGGCAACCCCTCGATCATGGTGTGCGAGCGCGGGTTCAGCTTTGGCTACAATAACCTCGTGTCCGACATGCGCTCGCTGGCGATCCTCAGAGAGACGGATGCGCCGGTCGTATTCGACGCGACGCACTCGGTGCAGCTGCCGGGCGGGCAGGGTTCTTCTTCGGGGGGCCAGCGAGAGTTCGTGCCGGTGCTCGCCAGGGCGGCCATTGCCGCTGGCGTCTCGGGCGTGTTCATGGAGACACACCCGGAGCCGGACAAGGCGCTGTCGGACGGACCAAACGCATGGCCGCTGGGCCACATGGAAGCGCTGTTGAGCACGCTCGTCGAACTCGACAGGCTGGTCAAGTCTCGGCCGTTGGCCGAGGCGGCGCTATAACAACACGAAGTGAACACAGGGAGCAGCGGCTCGTATGAGTAATATCGCAGACATACACGCCAGGGAAATCATCGATTCGCGGGGCAACCCGACCGTTGAGGCGGACGTTCGCCTGGCAAGCGGCGCCGTCGGGCGCGCGGCCGTGCCGTCCGGCGCTTCGACCGGATCGCGGGAAGCGGTTGAATTGCGCGATGGCGACAAGGCCCGCTATCTCGGCAAGGGTGTCCGGAAAGCGGTGGGCAACGTCAATGGCGAGATTCGCGACGCACTGATTGGCATGGATGGGGCGAATCAGTCTGGCCTGGATGCGTCGCTGTGTGAGATTGACGGCACGGATAACAAAGGTCGCATCGGCGCGAACGCGACGCTGGCCGTATCACTGGCGACGGCGCATGCCGCCGCGGCGGAGCAGGGTCTGCCACTGTTTCGATCATTGGCCGCCGGTGGTGCGGCGAATGTCATGCCCGTACCGATGATGAATATCGTCAATGGTGGCGAGCACGCGGACAACAGCGTCGATATCCAGGAGTTCATGGTGCTGCCGGTCGGCGCGCCGTCGTTCAGCGAAGCGCTGCGGTATGGGGCCGAGGTGTTCCATGCGCTGAAGTCGGTGCTGCACGGCCAGGGCCTGAGCACGGCGGTCGGCGATGAAGGCGGCTTCGCGCCCGATCTGCCGTCGAATGCCGCCGCGCTCGACACCATCCTGACCGCGATCGAGAAAGCCGGTTTCACCGCGGGCAAGGACGTCTACCTCGGACTCGACGTCGCCAGTTCCGAGTTTTACGAGAACGGGCAATACACGCTCGCGTCGGAGGGTCGTACGTTCGATTCTGCGGGCTTTGCCGATTACCTGGCCGGCCTCGTGGATCAGTATCCGATCATCTCGATCGAAGATGGCATGGACGAGAGCGACTGGGACGGCTGGCAGGCATTGAGCGATCGACTGGTTAGCAGGATTCAGCTCGTCGGCGACGACCTGTTCGTGACGAACACGTCCATACTGTCGAAGGGCATTGAGAAGGGTATTGGCAATTCGATCCTGATCAAGCCGAACCAGATCGGTACGCTGACCGAAACTCTCGAGGCGATCGACATGGCCGTCGATGCCGATTACTCGGCGGTTGTATCGCACCGGTCCGGAGAGACGGAAGACGCGACGATTGCAGACATCGCCGTCGGGACCCGGGCGACGCAGATCAAGACCGGTTCGCTGTGTCGTTCCGATCGTATGGCCAAGTACAACCAGCTGCTCAGGATCGAAGAGATTCTCGGCAGCGACGCGCGCTATGCCGGCGCAGCCGCGTTCCCGGTCAGCCTGTAGCGAGTCCATCGTGAGCACACGAGCCAAACAACAGCAGAAACCGCGGTCGGTACGGTGGCTGATCGTCGGCCTGTTAGTGCTATTGGCGATCCTGCAGACACGGCTGTGGATCTCCAAGGATGGTTTCTCCGAGGTCAGCCGGCTGAACGCGCAGGTCGAGCTACAGCGAACCGAGAACGAGGAGCTGGACGAGCGCAACGCCCGGTTACGTGCCGAAGTCGAAGACCTGCGCGGCGGATTCGCGGCCGTCGAAGAGCGCGCTCGCTCGTCGCTCGGCCTGATCGCGCCGGAAGAGAGTTTCTTCCTGTTCTCCGGCGGGTCGGACGGTGAAGAAGTCGAGGGCGAATAGCCCGACCCGCCACAACGGTATCTCTGCCGAAGAACGAGAGCGGCTGCAGCAAGGCGCCGATCTCGCCGCATTGGCGCGGGCGTTCGGGCCGCCGCCGGTGCGCGGCGCATTGCGCTCGCGGCCGACCGATTTTCTCGTCGACGAGGAGCTCGCATTTCCGCTGAAGGGCGAGGGCGAGCATCTCTACCTGCGCCTGCGCAAGACCGGTCAAAACACTCGCTGGGTTGGAAAACAGTTGGCCCGGCGGCTCGGATTGCCGCCGAAAGCGATTGGCTTTGCCGGGCTCAAGGATCGCCATGCCGTCACGTCGCAATGGTTCAGCGTGCACCTGCCCGGCCGAACCGATCCCGCTCCGGACGACGTCACCATCGATGGGGTCGAATTGATCGAAGCCGTTCGGCATACGGCTAAACTGCGCACCGGGGCCTTGAGCGGCAATCGTTTCCGTATTCTCATCCGCGACCTGACCGGCGACCGTGAAGCATTAAGCGAGCGCCTGGTCGCACTTCGCTCGCAGCCCGTGCCGAACTATTTCGGCGCCCAGCGTTTCGGTCACGACGGACGCAATCTCGATCTGTTCGCCATGCCCGCGGATCGAGCGGATCGCGATACCCGATCGTTCGGGCTGTCAGCGTTACGCTCGGCGCTGTTCAACTTGTGGCTCGCCGCACGCGTCGAGGGCGACCGCTGGCGCACGCCGATGGATGGCGAGATCGTCTGGCTTCCGGCGGAGGGTCGGCACCTGCATATGGCGAAGGTCGAGGGTCAGGAGCAGGTATTCCCGACCGGGTTGCTGTGGGGTGCCGGTGACAACCAGGCGACCGACGCCGCGCTGCGCGTCGAACGGGATTTCTTCGGCGGATTTCCGGACACGATCGCCGTGCTCGCGGCCTTCGACACGCGCATGATGCGCAGGCCGCTGTGCCTGTCGATCGCCGAACTGGAATTCGAGTTGCTGGGCAACGAACTGGAACTGGCCTTCTCGCTGCGACGCGGCCAGTTCGCGACGTCTGCCATTCGGGAGCTCGGCGATTTCTTTGACGCGAGCTAACACCCGGGGGTACAACGAGGTCGTGACCGAGTCGCCAGAACATGCTGATTTGCGCCGTCGCACGCGGTTCCGTCTGCGGATCGCCGCCGCATCCCTGCCTGTCGGGCTGGCTCTCGGCATCGGGATCGGCATCGCCTTCGGCTTCCCGGTGATCGGCGCTTCGATCGGTGCCGGTCTGGGCTTCGGGATCGCTGTCGTCAGCTTCGCCGCGGCCGTCGTGGCGCGCGCATCCGATCCGCGCCTCTGACGTCGACGCCGCACGGACGCCCGCGAGGCATCGCTTTGCTATAGTCCCGACGCGTTTTTTTTTTCGAGGTGCTGTCCATGCTCGATATCATTCCCCACGGCGACGTCGTCGAACTGCAGATGAATCGGCCTCCGGCCAATGCGCTCAATCACGCATTGCTCGAGGCTCTGCTCTCAGCCTGCGCGACCAGCGTCGAAGCGGGCGCACGCGGGCTGATCCTGTCCGGCCGTGAAGGGATGTTTTGCGCGGGTATCGATGTCCCTGAATTGCTCGGTCAGGATCGGGCGTCGATTCATCGGTTCTGGTCGCTGCTGTTCAACGCAGACCGCGCACTCGCGAGTAGCGCGGTGCCGGTCGTTGCGGCGATTGCCGGTCACAGTCCCGCGGGTGGCGCGGTGCTGGCGGCGCACTGCGACTACCGCATCGCTGCGGAAGAGAATTTCAAAATCGGGTTCAACGAGGTCCAGGTGGGGTTGCCGCTGCCACGGTCCATCATGAGCACGTTCAGCGACCTGGTGGGAAACCGGACGGCGCGCCGGCTCGGCATGGAAGGCCGTCTTATCAGTATGGATGAGGCCCGCGAGGTTGGTCTCGTCGACGAACTCGTCCCGCAGGACCAGGTCGTCCCCCGCGCAATCGAATACCTCGACGGGCTTCTGCGCCTGCCGCCGATCGCGATGAATCGGACGCGCCTGATCGGCAAGTCGCAACTACTCGATGTGCTGGCCGATGAGGGAGACGTGGAGACCACGACCGAAAACTGGTTCAGCGACGAGACGCAGGACGCAATGCAAGCCCTGGTCAAAAGCTTGAAAAAAGATTAATAAATTAATTTAAATACTTGATTTATTATCATTTTTTAATCAATACATAGACAGCGCCGGTGCCGCCGTCCTGTGGGCGAGCTGAGCAAAACGCGACGATCTCGTTCCAGCGTCGCAGCCACCGGTTGACGCCGGCTTTGAGTACCGGGCCTCTATGCCCGGAGCCCAGCCCCTTGCCGTGCACGACGCGGACGCAGCCGAGACGCAGGTCGCGGCACTCGAGGACAAACGTCCGCAGCGCTTCGCGCGCCTCCAGCAACGTCATGCCGTGGAGGTCGATTTCCGCCTGGATCGAGTAGTTGCCGCGCCGAAGTTGTCGCAGCACCCTGCGGGTCACCTGCGGCCGGTGAAACTCGAGCTCGTCGCCCATTTCGACATCGAGCGGGTCGGGTCCTCCGGTCAGCATTTCATCGAGCACGTCCGCATCGTCCCGCTGCGAAAACTTCGCGTGCGGTTTCGGCCGGGGCTTCTCGGGGAGGCGCCGGCCACCGCTGATCGGCTCGACATCGCCGATCATGTCGCGGAATAGCGCCGCATCGTCCGAGTTGCTATGTTTACTCTTTTTCCGCATACGTCCCGCCCAGAGTGCCCCTTGAGAATACTGCTTAGCAATGATGACGGCTACCAGGCCGACGGCTTGGCGACGCTCGCGTTGTCGCTGCGAGACCTCGCCGACATTGTGATCGTCGCCCCCGACCGCAACCAGAGTGGTTCGAGTCACTCCCTGACGCTCAATACGCCGCTGCGCGTCGGAGAGACCCGCGACGGCATGTATTACGTCAACGGAACGCCAACGGATTGCGTTCACCTGGCCCTGACCGGGTTTCTCGACGATGATCCGGACATGGTCATCGCCGGCATCAATCACGGCGCGAACCTCGGCGACGACACGCTGTATTCCGGCACCGTCGCGGCCGCGGCGGAGGGGCGATTTCTGGGTTTGCCCGCGATCGCCGTATCGCTGGTTGGCGAGGTGCCGAAACACTTCGATACCGCGGGGCGTGCGATTCGCGAACTCGTGAAGTCGCTCGAATCGCACCCGCTGTCCCCGGACACCACGCTGAATATCAACGTGCCGGACGTTCCCTGGGAAGAATTGCGCGGCTTCCAGGCGACGCGCCTGGGCTACCGTCACCGCGCCGAACCGGTCGTCGAGTCGAAGGATCCGCGCGGACAGACGCTGTTCTGGGTCGGTCCGGCGGGATCGGGCCAGGACGCCGGTCCCGGTACCGATTTTCATGCGATCGAAAACGGCTATGTGTCCGTCTCGCCGTTGCGCTTCGACCTGACCCAGCACGACGCGATCGACGGGCTCGCGACCTGGTTGCCCGCATGAGCGACGATCGTCGCAACCTGCAGGGCATCGGCATGACGTCGGCACGCACGCGCGAGCGATTGGTGCAACGCCTTGCCAGTTCGGGCATCTCCGATCCGGCCATCCTCGATCGTGTGCGTTCGGTGCCGCGGCATCTGTTCGTCGACGAAGCCCTGCAGAGCCGGGCCTATGAAGACAGCGCGTTGCCCATCGGTCATGGGCAGACCATTTCGCAACCCTACATCGTCGCGTTGATGACGCAGGCGCTGGTCGAAGGCAAAACGCGCAAGGACCTGAAAAAGGTGCTGGAGGTCGGCACGGGATGCGGTTATCAAACGATGATTCTGTCGCCGCTGGTCGGCACTGTTTTCACGATCGAGCGGATTCGCGACCTGATGGTCGCAACCAAAACCCGGCTGTCGGGCCTTGCCGTGCACAATGTCCGGTTCCGGCACGGTGACGGCATGGAAGGTTGGCCGGGTCAGGCGCCGTTCGACGGCATCCTTGTAGCCGCGGCGCCGGCGGGCATTCCGCAGGCGTTGCTGGATCAGCTCGCCGTCGGCGGGCGGCTGGTCATTCCGGTCGGCCCGTCGGGTCGTCAGGATCTCGTGCGTATTACGCGCACGAGCACCGGTTACGACCGCGAGACGCTCTGCGCCGTCTCATTCGTCCCGTTGCTGGAGGGTACCGGGTGACCCGGGTGTTTTCCCGGTTGCTCGATCAATGTCTCGAGTGGTCCCGGCACCGTCACGCGCCCTGGTATCTCGGCGCACTCAGTTTCGCCGAGTCGTCGTTTTTTCCGATTCCGCCGGACATCATGCTCGCGCCGATGGTATTGGCGGAACGAGGCAAGGCCTGGTCATTCGCATTGCTGACGACGGTGACGTCCGTGATCGGCGGCCTGGCCGGTTTCGCGATCGGCGCGATCGCGATCGACTGGGTCATGCCGCTACTGGAGAAGTTCGGGTACGTCGATGCTTTCGTGCTCGCGCAGGACTGGTTCGTGCGCTGGGGCTTCTGGGCGATCCTGGCCGCCGGATTTTCGCCGATACCCTATAAGGTCTTCACGATTGCGGCCGGTGCGATGTCGATGCCGCTGTTGCCGTTTGCGCTCGCTTCGAGCGTCGGTCGCGGCGCACGCTTTTTTCTCGTCGCCGGCCTGATCTATTTCGGCGGGGAACCGTTCGAGCGCAACCTGCGGCGTTATGTCGACGTCATCGGGTGGGTGGTGGTGGCCTTGATCATCGCGGCGGTCGTCCTGCTGAACATCTGACTGGCCTGGATGCATGGTCCGCCTCGTTCGAATCCTGACGATCGTTGTCATCGGCGCCAAGCTCGCCGGCTGCTCGAGCGCCCTGAGCTGGGATCCGGGCTATCACGTCGTCGAATCCGGCGACACGATTTATTCCATCGCGTTTCGCTACGACGTCGATCAGCGTGCCCTGATGGCGTGGAACGGCATCGACAACGCGGCGCTGATACGGGTCGGGCAGCGGTTGCGCCTGTCGCCACCCTCCGGCTCATCCGGTGCCGCGCCGCCACCCAGATCCGCGGGGAGTTCCCGGTCGACTAAACCGCAGTCGACACCGTCGCAGCCTGCGCAATCCGTGCGCTGGCAGTGGCCGAGCGACGGGGCCGTAATCGCGGTTTACGGATCCAGCACGAAAACCCGTTCGGGGATACAGATTGGCGGCAAGCAGGGCCAGCCGGTGCGCGCCGCATCCGGCGGACGCATCGTTTACGCCGGCACCGCCCTGGCCGGCTACGGGCACCTGTTGATCATTAAGCACAACAACGACTACCTGAGCGCGTATGGCCACAATGATCGGTTGTTGGTGAAGGAAGGGGATCAGGTCGCGGCGGGACAAAGAATCGCCGACATGGGTATCGGTCCGGGCAAACGCCCGCTGCTGCATTTCGAGATCCGGTTGCGCGGCGAGCCCGTCAATCCCGTCGGCTACCTGCCGAAGCGATGACAGGGGCGTGTCAGAGCAGCAGGGCGGCGGCGACCCTTCGACCTTCGCCCGCCAGCACATTGAACGTGCGGCAGGCGGCCGGCGTCGCCATGACCTCGAAGCCGACGCCACGGCGCATGATTTCGGTGATCAGCGCGATGGCAGGAAAGGTCTGGACGTCTCCGGTGCCGAACAGGATGACTTCCGGGTCGATCGCCAGAGCCGCTGCGAAATCCGTTATGCTCAGTTGGTCGATCGGGGGCGGCGTCCAGTCGGCAAATATTTCGTCCGGCGTCAGGATGACCGGGCCGTCGATGACCTGGTCGTTGACGCTAATTTCTCCGGCCGCGATGGACCGAATGACGATGCCAATGTTTTGTTCGCGATCTAGCTGCATGATCGCCATGGATCCTACCCGGCGCGATGCGCGGATGCCAATGCCCGGCCTTATGGTCGGTCCGCCCGCACTCGCCGAATGACCGAAACAGCGGGCAACGTCAGCCGCATTCGTCGCCGCGAGGCGCCGGACGCTTCGTTGTCCGAGCTGCCGGGCGAACTGCATCCGGTTCTGCGGCGCGTTTATGCCGCGCGCCACGTCAGCGCCGGGCAGCTGCAGCCGTCACTGTCGGAGCTGATTCCGGTGGGTCGCCTCGCCGGTGCGGCGCCGGCCGCTCAGCGACTCATCGACGCCCGCGAACGCGGCGAGCGAGTCCTGATACTCGGCGACTTCGACGCCGACGGCGCGACGGCGACGGCCTTGTGCGTCAGTTGCCTGCGCGCGCTGGGATTTTCGGATGTCGTCTACGTCGTGCCGAATCGCATCGAATTCGGTTACGGGCTGTCGCCCGCCATCGCCGATCACGCGGCCGCGCTGAAGCCGGATCTGATCGTCACGGTCGACAATGGCGTATCGAGTATCGATGGCGTGCGGCGCGCCCGGGAGCTGGGCATCGACGTCGTCGTGACGGATCACCACCTGCCCGGAGCGGAACTGCCGGACGCCGTATGCATCGTCAATCCGAATCTTGCCGACGAGCCGTTTCCGAGCAAGTGCCTGGCGGGCGTCGGTGTGGCGTTCTACCTGATGGCGTCGGTCTCGCGAATGCTCGCTGAACGCGGAGAAGTCGACGCCAATGCGGGTCGTGCCGCCGTCGCAGATGCGCTGG
>JBLYYV010000129.1:0-5183 GCA_048550095.1 Gammaproteobacteria bacterium | reverse complement strand
TCCGCCCGCATCTCGTCCATGGGCGGATCCAGGTGCACGTAAGCGAAGAACGGCTCCTCCCCGCGCTGACCCGCCAGCCAATCGAGCGCCTGGTCCACGACGAGCGTGTTGCGCTCGACGACCGCAAGATCGTGACGCTCCGCATGCAGGTTCGCGAAACCGGCGAATGCCGTCCGGTCCATCAGTGTCGGGCTGCCGAAGCCGACCGCGCTGAACAGTCCGACGGCATAGTCGAACTCCCTGACGGTATTCATCAGCACCGGCGCGCGCTGCAGATCATAGAAACCCTGCCAATACGTGCTCGGCAACCCGTAAAACAATGAGAACACGCCCATGCGCGACGAATTGCCGCCGCTGAACTGCTCGCGGAATTCGATGCCGCTCGACCCGAATCTCGACAGGTTCGGCATCAGGCCCGGATCGATCGCGTCGGGCCGCAGCGCGTCGAGAAGAATCACGACGATGTTAGGTGCGTCGGAACGCGCTGCGCGACACTGCAAAGGTTGCAGCGGGTAGCGCAATTGCCCTTCGGCCGCATCGAGGCTGCCGCGCAACATCCGTTGCTGTTGCGCCTGCTCGGGATCGACGAGTCCGAGCCGCGCCAGGTCGCGTTTCGCCTTGATCGGAAAGTACAGCGGCATGAACCGCGTGAACTGCGTGACCGGGGTGTACCCGACCGCGTCACTCCAGATATGAATCGCGGTGCCGCCGAGCCAGCACGCGCATAATGCCGCCGCGAGCCAGCGGCCGCCGCGCGGCCCGTCAGCAGTCGCGTAGTGTCGCCAGATGATCCCGGCCAGCATCGATTCGAACGCGATGAAGATTACGAACAGGATTCCAGTGAAGACCCACGTCGTGGTCTCGAACAACTGCGCGGTCAGCCACGACAGGTGGATGCGATGCTCGGCGAACACGTTCGTATCCAGGAACAACAGGCTCAGTCCGAGCGACATGAACAGCACGCCGAGGGGCATGATCAAGCGACGCGACGGCAGCAGCAGCGCGAGCGGTGCGAGCACGATGAACATCGGTACGCAGGCGAGCAACGCGAATTGCCCGATGAAGGCGAGCGCGGTGTACACGATGCCAAGCCAGTCGTCCGGGATGTCGTAGATCAGCAGGAAGCGCAAACTGACGAGGCCGAACAAGCCCGCATTGGCGGCGCCGAACCAGCCGATCCAGCGCAGCAGGCTGCGGCGCGGACGGTCCTGGTCGACCGTCATGATGCCGTGCCCGTGCCGACGCCCCGGCGCTCGTCGGCGATCTTCGCGACGGCATCGGCCGCCGCGGCCGGACTCGAGCCGACGTTGAACACCCACTCGTTCCGCAGTTGCTGCACGTCGCGTCTGAACTGCTCCGGATCGGCCAGCAGTTCGCGAATGACCGACGGCGCGTCGCCGACCCGGTCCGGCGCGAGCACCGCGCCGATACGGTCGCGGATGAAAGACTCGATCGGTTCGATCTCGAGCGCCTGCCAGGTATCGTTGCGCGACTTCGGTGGTACGTCGAAATACAGCACGGGTTTTTCCAGACCGAAGCCGTAGTCCATGCCCGCGCCCGACCAGTCCGTGATCATGATGTGCGAATCGAAGAGCGAATCGCTCTCCGCCATTTCCTCGACCACGCCGAAGCGCGGATTATCGCGATAGCGGGCGATGATCGCGTCGATGACGTCGGGCGTATTCCAGCGCGTCTGGAAGTGCGGGCGCAGCGTCACGCGAAAACCTGCGTCGAGCAGGACGCCGACGAGTTCGTCACCGAACAGGTTCAGGATGGTCTGGTCGCCCCATGACGGTGCGAGCAGCACGTGAATGTTGCCCTCGGACGCAATCGCCGGCGGGTCGCGCCGCTCATCCATCAGCTGTTCGACGCGCGCATACCCATGCGGCAGCAAGCGCTTGGCCGGCAAGCCCAGCATGGATTCGCGCTTGCGAATCTCGCGCTCGTGGTGGGGCCCGGCGCACAGGATGGTGTCGTAATGATCGAGTGAATCGTCATGATCGGCCATATGCGAGCTGACCAGCGAGTGAAACATGAACACATAGTGCACGGGATGCACCGAACGCTTCAGATCCTTGTTCTGCAGATCCAGCAACTGCGTCAGCATGACATCGGCTTGCAGCGTCTGAAAGAACAGGATGCGAAAGAAGCCGTCACCGATGCAGAACGGCAGGATATTCGGATCGTCCTGACGCAGACCCGGGTCCTCGGGATCCGACGCGACGTAACAGAGCTTTCGGCCGAGACGCCCGGTCAATTCGCCGATGATTTCCGCGTGGTGGTGCCAGTCCTGTCGACTCTCCGAGAAGACGACGAGATTTCGGTCGGCCGGCGGCAGGCGCTTGAAGGCGCGATGGCCGCGCCAGTGACCGAGGAAACTCCCGAGCCCGCTCAACTTTCGGTCGAGCGCTCGGCCTCGGCGACGTCCCGTTCCATTGTCGAATCGAGGGTCGAATCGACGGCCGGTTCGGTGCTGGATTCCGCGACCGGTGCGTCGCGACGGAACATGGCCTTGATCTTGTACCAGTACGTCTTGACGGCCAGCCCGACCGTCGCGAACAGGCCCACGATCGCCGAGATGATCATGCTGCCGGTGCCCGGATCGAGATAGGCCCATGCGGGCGTCGATACGATCAGCAGAGTCAGCGCCAACGCGACGAGTGCCGCCCGGCTCGCGCCGGCTCGTGACCGGGGTTTTCTGCAATATCCGTTGTCGTTCGTCATGGTGCGGTCCGTGTTAACGATAGGATTATTCTAACCTGACCGGGGCGCCGTGTTGGTCATCCCGGGTCAAATCGTGTGCCGATCGCGGCGCTGCCGGCCGCGGGGGTCAAAGCGCAGCTATTTGAACCCGTCAGCGACGCTCTTGAAGATTATCGCGGCCCGCAGCTGCCCCCGGTACAGGAGCCTGGACACCGCGCTGCGCCCCGCCAGCCGCCGCTCGACCTCGGCCCGCATGACCCTTCGCGCCAGCTCCTTCATGCCGGTCATCGGCCGGATCCAGACCTTCATTTGGGCGACACGCCCGTCGTCGTCGAGCACGAAACGGTCGATGCCCTGCAGGGTGTATTTGCCGACCCGCGCCTCGAACTCGAACAGGACTTCGTTGCCCCTGGTCCAGGTATCGGTCACCCGATAGCCCTCGAAGATCTCGAACACGGTGCGGAGCAACTCGAAGACCTGATGTTTGCCCTGCTTCGGCGCGAAGATCGCGGGCGAGAAAAACTCAACGTCGTCCGCGAACAACGGCACGATCAGTTCCGGATCGTCACGCTCGAACAGCTCGTGCCAGCGCGCGATGAATGCCTGTACGTGCGGAGAAGTCATTCTCTGCCCAGCGCGCGAATCCGCGGATAGACCTGGTCGCGCGCACGCGCCAGGTGCCCAGCGTCGTCGATCTCGCCCCAGGCGAGGTCCGCCACGACGGGGCATGCGATGGGCCGCTGCGCGGCGGCGGCGACGAGGCAGTCGGTCTCATAGTCGTAGTGAAGCGACGTCTCGAATGCGGACGCGGAGAGCTCGCACATGATCGAAAACAGGTCGCTCGAGATCTTCGAGATACCGACGAGCTCTCCGGCCACGCCGCCGAGCGAATCGCGATCCTTCGACATCGCGACGAGGTTGCCGCCGCGCGTCTCTACATAGACCTCGTCGCCGGCGTTCGTCGGACCCGATAACAGGACGGCGTCCGGGGCATCGAGCGCGAGCAATACGTCGAGCGCCCGCGGCTCATAGATCAGGTCGGACTCGAGTAGCAGGAAGTCCGTGTGCAACAGGTCGCGAGCGCAATACAGCGAATACATGCTGCCGGAGTCGGCGAAGCGGTCGTTGTGCACGGTGCGCACGAACCCGCCGGATTCTTCGGCCAGCGACTCGTAGTCACTCGCGCAGTGACCGGTAACGATCACGACGTTGTCGATCCGCGCCTCGGCCAGTCGTCGCAGCGATGCGACGATGATCGGCTCACCGCCGAGTTCGAGAAAACCTTTCGGCCGATCCTTTAATTCGCCGCGCAGCCGCGTGCCCATGCCGGCGGCGAGAATGACCGCCGTTCGAATCACGCACGTGCCCCGATGGCGTCACGCAGCGACGTACGCAGGCGGTCGACATCCGCGTCGGTGATATCGCCCATGTACGCGAGACGGAAGATATCCGGCGCGAGCTGCCCTTGTCCGGCGTAGATCACGAAGCCGTCCCGCTTCAGGCGGTCGTGCAGGTCGGTGTATGTCAGTCCGGCGGGCAGCAGGTAGCTGCGCAATACGCTCGAAAATTCGTCTTCGCGCAGCAACATGCCGACGCCGGCGGCGCTCAGTTCTTCATTAATACGTGCCGCGCGATCGACGTATTGTTGCCGGCGTGTTCGCCAGCCGCCGTGTTCGCTCAGTTCATCCAGAGCTTCGCTGAGCGCGAAGGCCGCCTGCACGGACTGCGTGAACGGCGAGAAGCCTTCGCCGTGCTGCCCCGCGAAGTACGCATAAAGGTCGAGATACACGCTGCCGACTTGCGGCGACGTGCGCGTCCAGACGGTGTTGTGCGCCACGACAAACGACAGACCCGGCACGCCGTGCAGACATTTGTTGGCCGTTGCGGCGACGGCCTGCAGGTGCCATGCGTCGGCATCGATCGCCTCGGCGCCATAGCTGCTGACGCCATCGAGCAGCAGGGCCAGGTCGCGCTCCTTGCAGAGGGCGCCGATTGCGTCCAGGTCGTTCAGGCGGCCCGTCGTGGTTTCATGATGCACGGTCGCGACGTGCGTGATCTCCGGATGCGCGTCGAGTCGTTCGGCGGCGGCATCGAGATCGACGGGGTCGGTCCAGGCCCCCTGGATCAGTTCGTGGGGCTTGCGATGCGCCTTCAGCATCTTGGCCATGCGCTCGCCATAGACGCCATTCGCGAGCACCAGCGTGCCGCCCGTCTCCGGCGCAAAACTCGCCAGCATCGCCTCGACGGCGCTGGTGCCCGAACCCGTCATCATCACGGCCGCATAGTTGTCGACGAGATTGGGATACACCCCGACGAGTCGCGCATTGATGCTCCGGGTCAAATCGGCGAACTCGGGTTCGCGGTGGCACCAGTCGCCCGAGGTCAGCGCCTCCCGCACGCGATGGGTCAGCGTCACGGGACCGGGGTTCAGCAGAATGGTTCGTTGATGAGTCATGTCGTATCCGTCGCGGCGCCGAAGC
>JBLYYV010000128.1:0-8113 GCA_048550095.1 Gammaproteobacteria bacterium | reverse complement strand
GGCAGCGCGATCTTGTGCTCGGTGCTGTAAAGGTAGTCGTTAAATACGTGTTCGGCCGTCGGCACGAAGTAGCTGCCGTCGGGGAGCTGCTGCGTCGTGTCTTTGAGTCGGTAGACGTAATGTCCGCAGGTGTACGCGTTGTACTTGCTGAAGTGATAGCACAGGCACACCTTGTCTTTGACCGGAAGTTTGCGGCCCTTGGCGTCGACCGGCGTCGCTTCGTAGGCATCGATATACATGCAGCCGCCATCCTTGTTCAGGATGTAGCCAAACGGTTCGCACTGCGGCTTGATGTTGGAATTGATGCACGGGCTGGACTTGAGCAAGCGTAACGGATATCCGGTCGGCGACAGCGTCGACACGAATACGTCTTCTTCATTTGAGTTGAAGAACGTCTGCTTGGCCTTGTCCGGCAGCCCGCATTCTTCTGTGATCGTGAAACGCGTGGCGAGCTGGACCGCCCCGGCGCCGATCTGGAGATATTCGGTCGCATCGGTCCCGGTGAACACGCCGCCCGCCGGTATGACCGGAATGCTGAGTTCTTCGTCTTTCAGGAACTGGATCACCTCGACGACGATGTCGCGCAGGTTGTGCTCGCGCCAGTCGTCGCCGAAACCCAGGTGGCCGCCGGCCAGCGGGCCTTCGACTACAACGTAGTCGGGGAGGCGATCGACGCGCTTGGAACTGCGCAGGAAAATCTTCAGCGCCCGCACGCTGGATACGATGATGCCGATCTTGACGTCGCGGAAGCGCGGCTGGTCCGCGATCAGCTTCAGGCTGCCGTTATGCAGACCCGCTGACAACGTGACCCCGTCGATTCCGCCTTCGAGGGCCGCGCAAAGGCGTGCCCGCAGCGTATCGCCGGGCGCCGCCATGTTGAGTTTCTCCATGACATTAATGAAGATCGCGCCGTCGCCCTGTTTCTGTTCCATCGCCGACCGTACGACCTGCAGCTGGGAACGACGCAGGTCCTCGAGGTCGAATTTGACCGTCGTTTTGTCGAGCGTATCCCGGCTTTCGCGATGCTTGGTCGACTTCGTCTTCGTGTACTTCGTGTCGAACTTTTTGTCCGAGACGAACGGGTTCATGGCGTCCGAGATATGGCCGATGCCGCCGAGACGACAGGCCGCCAGCGCGAGTTCCGCCGTGGAAATATTCACGCCCATCCCACCGACCATGATCGGGACGTATTCCTCGTCCCCGAGCTTCAATCGGTAGTTGTCGACGTGGTCGGTGTGATCTTGATTCGCTGACATGCGCCGATTATATACGAACGCCTTCCCGTGCGGCGTTAGGTAAACGCCGGTTCCAGCGATCGGGCCAGGTGTTCTCGGGCGGGCTCAGTACCTGCGTTCGACCGCGAAATCGGCCAGCCGGATCAGTGAGTCTTTGTAAACGCTGTCGGGGACCCGTGCCAGCGCCTCTATGGCTCGTTTGGTGGCCGCACGCGCCCGCTGCATCGTGTAGGCGATGGCGCCGCTGGACTGGACTGCATCGATGATCGCCTCGATGTCGTCGCGGCCGCCGTGTTCGATGGCAGCGCGAATGGTCAGCTGCTGCTTCGGTGTGCAGCGGCCGAGTGCGTTGATCAGCGGCAGCGTGGGCTTGCCCTCCGCGAGGTCGTCGCCGATGTTCTTGCCAAGCTGCTCATTGTCCGCATCATAGTCCAGCGCATCGTCCACGAGCTGGAACGCCGTGCCGAGTTGGCGGCCATATTCAATGAACGCATCGTCGATCGCCCGCGTCTGATTCGCGAGAATCGATCCGATCAGCACACCGGCCTCGAACAATTTGGCCGTCTTGCGGTAAATCACCTCGAGATACTGCTCTTCAGTTGTATCCGGATTGCGGCAATTCATGAGTTGCAGAACTTCGCCCTCGGCGATCGTATTGGTCGCGTCCGCAAGCACATCCATGATGCGCATTTGCCCGATCTCAACCATGAGCTGGAATGAGCGTGAGTACAGGAAGTCGCCGACCAGTACGCTGGCTTCGTTCCCGAATACGCTATTCGCCGTATTTTGCCCGCGGCGCAGATCTGACGCATCGACCACGTCATCGTGCAACAACGTCGCGGTATGAATGAACTCGATGATGGCGGCGGCTCGAATATGCTGGTCGCCGCCGTAACCGCAGGCGCGCGCGGCCAGCAATACGAGCAGGGGACGCAGGCGTTTGCCGCCGCTATTAATGATGTATTGCGAGACGCTGTTGACCAGTGCGACGTCGCTGTGCAACTGGCGCGAGATTTCGACATTTACCGCGGCCCAGTCGTCACCCAGCTGGCCGCGAATTGCATCGAGGTCGAGGGGTTCTGAGTGGGGTTGGACCAGCTGCATCTTACCGTCAATAATGCCTTCTGTGAGAGTCTCGTTACAACTGGTTGCGATATCAGTAATTTCCGCAGTACTGATGTCCCCGTCTCATGCGTATGGCCCGACCGGGCATCGCATCATCGGCGAAATCGCCGAGGCCTATTTGTGCGCCGACGCCGCGACCGAAATCAGATTGATGCTGGGCGGGGAGTCACTCGCGGATGCCGGGCTGTGGGCAGATCGAATACGCGGCAATCCCGACTGGCGCTACACGTCGCCATGGCACTACCTGAACGTTGGGGACCATGCACCGATCGAACGGGCCAGCGGGCGAGACCGGGGTGACGTTCTATGGGCGATCCGCCGGTTCCGCGCGGAGTTTGCCGATCGGTCGGTTTCGCCCCGGCACCGTGCCGAGGCGCTGCGATTCCTCGTGCATTTCATTGGCGATGTGCACCAGCCGCTGCATGTGGGCCGCGAGGACGATCGCGGGGGCAACGAGATCACGGTCATGCTCGGCGGCAAACGCACGAACCTGCATGCGCTGTGGGACGCTCAGGCGCTGCTGAAGGCCGATCGTCGCAGCAACGGCTATAGTGTCGCGGGGCAGACCGAGGCCGTTCGACGACTGACCATGAACCAGCGGCCTCGGCTCCAGCGGACCCCCGCGCGCGTATGGGCCCGGGAATCGCAGTATCTGCGACCTTATGTATACGCGAATCGCGCGATTTCGACGGGTCGAACGTTCCGGCCCGACGCCGATTACCTCGCTTTTGCCCGCGAGCTGTCGAAGCTGAGGCTGAGCCAGGCCGGGGTCCGGCTGGCGGGCGAGCTGAACCAGGTGTTCTGTCCCGGTGGGCGCGCGCCATAAGCCGTTGATTATTGGTGGCCGAGTCATTAGAATTCCGGCTCTTTTCTGGCCGGAGTACCGGCCATTTCCGGAGACTGAAGATGTACGCCGTATTCAAGACGGGTGGCAAGCAATACAGGGCCGTCAAGGGTGACACCCTGAAAATCGAGAAGCTCGACGCGGCGGAAGGCGATGCAGTCGAATTCGACCAGGTTCTGATGATCGGCGAAGGCGAGAACGTCAAAGTCGGCGCACCGCTGGTGTCCGGCGGCAAGGTCAAGGCCAAGGTGCTGGTCCAGGCGAAAGACAAAAAAGTCGACGTCATCAAGTTTCGGCGCCGACAGAACTACCGCCGGACGCATGGACATCGTCAACATTTCACGTTGGTGGAGATCACTGGTTTTACGGGTGCACCGCGCAAGAAGGCGGCTGCGGCAGAGGAGTGAGTTAGATGGCACATAAGAAAGCAGGCGGCAGCTCCCGCAACGGACGCGATTCAGAGTCCAAACGACTCGGCGTCAAGAAGTTCGGCGATCAGGCCGTGCTCGCGGGCAACATCATCGTCCGCCAACGCGGCACGAAGTATCACGCAGGCGTCAATGTTGGCATCGGACGGGATCACACGCTATTCGCGACGGCCGATGGCCGGGTGAAATTCAACCGCAAGGGACCCAAGAAGCGATTGTTTGTCAGCGTCGAGCCGAACGCCTGATCGCGCCGATGCGGATCTGAAAAAAACCCCGCGGCAGCGGGGTTTTTTTTGACGTCCAAAGATGTACAAACGCCGCGCAGGCCAAATTTGCGTGTATTTGGACACGCAATCAACACGTCGGGCAGCGACGCCTGGAGCCGAGAGCGACGCCCAGTCATGAAGTTCGTAGACGAAGCCATTATCAGGGTGCAGGCCGGCAACGGCGGGCCCGGGTGCGTCAGTTTTCGGCGCGAGAAATACATTCCGCGCGGCGGGCCCGACGGCGGCGACGGTGGCGACGGCGGTGACGTCTGGCTCGTCGGCGATGAGGGCATCAACACGCTCGCGGACTTCCAGGCGACGCGAAAATTTCGCGCCGGGCACGGCGTCGGTGGCGCCGGCAAGGATCGGACCGGCGCGGGCGGCGGTGATGTCGAGGTCCCGGTGCCCTGCGGTACGCGGGTGTTCGCCAAAGAAACCGGTGAGTTCATCGGCGAGGTCATCGCTCATCAAGAGCGCTTGCTGGTCGCCGCCGGCGGCGACGGCGGCAAGGGCAATACGCGCTTCAAGAGCAGCACGAATCGGGCGCCGCGCCAATCGACTCCGGGTACGCCGGGTGAGTCATGGTCCCTGCGCCTGGAATTGACCGTTCTCGCCGATGTCGGCCTGCTTGGCCTGCCGAATGCGGGAAAATCAACGCTGATTCGCCAGGTGTCGGCCGCGCGGCCCAAGGTCGCCGATTACCCGTTCACCACGCTCTATCCGAATCTCGGCGTCGTGTCGCTCGAGGCGCATCGTAGCTTCGTGATGGCCGACATACCGGGCCTCATCGAGGGCGCGGCCGATGGCGCCGGCCTCGGCATTCGATTCCTCAAACACTTGCGCCGCACCCGCGTGCTGCTGCACCTGGTCGATGTTGCACCGCTAGGCGACGATGCGGATCCGGTTGAGGACTGCCTGGCGATCGTCCGGGAACTCGAGGCATTCAGCGAGGAACTGGCCGCGAAGGAACGCTGGCTCGTATTGAACAAGGTCGACCTGTTGCCCGATGACGAATTGTCGAGCCTGCGAGCGCGGCTGGTCGAAGCGCTGAATTGGTCGGGGCCGGTTTACGAAATCAGCGCGTTGAAGGGAGAGGGCACGCGCAAACTGATTGGCGGCCTGATGAACCGGCTGGAAGAGATCGAGACGGAAAAGGGGTCAGAGTAAAAAATCCGCTAAGCGGATTTTTTACTCTGACCCCAACGATCAAAGCTCCCTGATCGCCTTGTTCAGGCGGCTCTTATGGCGCGCTGCCTTGTTCTTCTGGATCAGACCCTTGCCGGCAATACGATCGATTTCGGGGACCGCTTCGCGGTAGGACTCAGCAGCGGCGGTGGCATCTCCGGCTTCGATCGCCTTGAGCACCTTCTTGATTGCCGTGCGCATGCGCGACTTCAGCCCGACGTTATGTTGCCGGCGGACTTCGGCCTGCTTTGCGCGTTTCGCTGCTGACTTGATATTGGCCACTCGATCAATCCTTCCGTAGTAAATGGCGATAGCCCGGAGCACCCGGGGTCGCGAGAGGCGCGTATTCTTAGCGTTTGGCGCCCGCATGTCAAGAGACCATCGCGGCCAAGCCCTTGAAAAATATAGGGGCCGAAGAACCCGCAGAACGATTGGTGCCGAGGCCCATTAAACCCTAGACTTGCCGCGACATGGCCGACGAAAAACGCAAGCAACCCGATTCCAGCGAGCCTACGGCAGCGGCGCCCCGGCTCCTGAAATCGACGTCCCTCGTGTCTGGGATGACCCTGCTGTCGCGGGTGCTCGGGCTGGTGCGCGACATCGTCTTTGCCCGGTTTTTCGGCGCCGGCATCGTCATGGACGCCTTTTTCGTCGCCTTCAAGATCCCCAACATCTTCCGTCGTTTCTTCGCCGAGGGTGCCTTCTCCCAGGGTTTCGTGCCGGTATTCGCCGAGTACGACGAAAAGAGTTCGCGGGCGGAGGTTCAGGAACTGGTCGATCGGGTGGCCGGCACGTTGGGGCTGACGCTGTTCGCGTTTACGGCGATCGGCGTCGTGGCGGCGCCGGCGATGATCGCGGTTTTCGGTATGGGCTGGCTCTGGTCGCCGGTGCCCGAGGATGCGGACAAGTTTGCGCTCGCCGTCGACATGCTGCGCTGGACGTTCCCGTATCTGTTCTTCATTTCTCTCGCCGCGCTGGCGGGCGGCATTCTGAATACCTACCACCGCTTTGCCGCTCCGGCCTTCGTGCCCGTGCTGTTGAACGTGGTCCTGATCACGTTCGCTGCCTTCATCGCGCCGTACTTCGATCGGCCGGGCATGGCGCTGGCCGTGGGCGTCTTCGCGGCCGGCGTGCTGCAGCTGCTGTTTCTGCTGCCGTTCCTGGCGCGGCTCCGGGTGCTGCCGCGGCCGCGCTGGGGCGCTTCCCATGCCGGCGTTCGCAAGATTGCCCGCCTGATGTTGCCGGCGATATTCGGCTCGTCGGTTGCGCAGATCAACATCCTCTTCGATACGTTGATCGCTTCGTTTCTCGTCACCGGCAGCATCAGCTGGCTCTACTATTCCGATCGATTGATGGAGTTTCCGCTGGGCGTTTTCGGCATCGCGCTGGCGACCGTCATCCTGCCGAACCTGTCGCGTCAGCATGCCGGGCAATCCCACGAGCGTTTTTCGGCGATGCTGGACTGGGCCGTTCGGTTGGCCGTGCTGATCGCGCTGCCGGCGACCCTTGGCCTGTGTCTGCTCGCCGGGCCGCTGCTTGCGACGATTTTCTATGGCGGGCAGTTCGGAGCCGGTGATGTTGCGATGGCGACGCCGAGCCTGATGGCTTATGCCTTCGGATTGACGGGTTTCATTCTCGTCAAGGTGCTCGCGCCGGGGTTTTTCGCCCGTCAGGATACGGTGACGCCGGTTCGGATCGGTATCATCGCGCTGATCGTCAATATGGGGCTGAACGTGGCGATCGTCGTGCCATGGGTGAAGGCCGGATGGCCGGGTCCGCACACCGGCCTCGCCGCGGCGACGGCCGGTTCGGCATTCCTCAATGCCGCGCTGCTCGGCCGCGAGTTGCGGCGCCAGCAGGTCTGGGTCCCGCGGGCGGGCTGGGGGCGTTATTTGCTCCAGATCGCAGCCGCATGTGGTGTCATGACCATGTTGTTGTCCAGTTTCGTGCCGCCGATTTCCGCCTGGCTGGAAGTTGACGTCTGGACCCGTTGCCTGTGGATGTCGGCCGCCGTCGTCGGCGGGGCTGCGGCCTATGGGGCGGCATTGTTCGCCGTTGGCCTGCGCCCCCGGTATTTCTCTTTATAATCGGCCCCCTGTAACGAATTCCGGGATTCCACCTGCAATGCGGTTTATGCGTCGACCCGCTGGCGGGCGGGGCGATCTGCCCGCCTGCGTGGCCACGATCGGTACGTTCGACGGTGTCCATATCGGCCATCGTCGAATCGTCGAGCGCGTGCTCAGCGAGGCCGCCGGGCGCGGGTTGCCGTCCGTCGTATTGTCCTTCGAGCCGACGCCGCGAGAGTATTTCACCCGGGGGACGCCCCCGGCACGCCTGACTCGATTTCGTGAGAAGTTCGAGAAGTTCGACCGGCTTGGCTTGGACTGGTTTTTCTGCCCGCCATTCGACGCTGCAATGGCGAACCTCGAGCCGATGGAATTCGTCGATCGGTTGCTGGTCGATACGCTGAACGTGAAGCATCTCGTGGTCGGCGATGATTTCGTATTTGCGCGCAATCGTGCCGGCACCGTGGCGCATTTGCACGCAGCGGGCTCGGAGCGGGGTTTCTCCGTCGAGCAGGTTCACAGTGTCGTGGAGCATGGCGTGCGGGTCTCGAGCACCGAGATTCGCGCCGCGCTGGCAGCCGGGGACATGAGCAGGGCGCAATTGCTGCTGGGCGAGCCTTACGGCATCACGGGCCGCGTCGTCGATGGGCAGAAACTGGGCAAGGTGCTCGGCTTTCCCACAGCGAACGTCAATCTGCACAGGCGAGCGTGTCCTATTGCAGGTATATTCGCCGTCCGGGTGCGTGGTCTCGGCGAGGGGCGCGTGGAGGATGGCGTTGCGAGCATCGGCACGCGGCCGACGGTGGACGGCGTCGAACCGATACTCGAAGTACATATCTTCGACTTCGATCGCGACATCTACGGTGAGTACATCTCTGTCGAATTCGTCGGCAAGTTGCGCGACGAGGAAAAGTTCCCGAGCCTGGAAAGCCTGACGGAACAGATGCATATCGATGCGCATAAT
>JBLYYV010000127.1:0-9467 GCA_048550095.1 Gammaproteobacteria bacterium | reverse complement strand
TGCAAACGGTCGAAGTGACACCAGGTGCGGTCCGTGTGCTCAAGCACTACGACTGGCCCGGCAATATCCGTGAGCTGTCGAACCTGATCGAAAGGCTGTGCGTGCTGTATCCGGCCGGCACCGTCGACATTCAGAATTTGCCGACGCGTTATACCGCGAAGGCCCCGTTGCGGGACAGCGATCGCGAGAGCGTTGCCGAGACCCGCGCATCGGGCCCGCAACCGCAGGACTTCGACTTGCCGAGCGAGAGCGTTTCGCTGAAGGCCTATCTCGAAAACATCGAGGTCGCGCTCATTCGGCGGGCGCTGCATCAGTGCAACGGCGTCATCGCACACGCGGCGCGGCACCTGCAGATTCGCAGGACCACGCTGGCCGAGAAAATGAAGCGCTACGGCATCAATTCGAACACGGCCGCCGAGGATCTCGACGTACGCGGCGATCCGTGACGTTCGACGGTCTCGTCAGGCGGCCTTGATGCTGACGTAGGTCGTCGCCTGGTCGCGTCCGTTGCGTTTGGAGTGATACAGGGCTTCGTCCGCCGCGGCGAGGAACTCCTTGGTGGAGCCAAAGCGCGTTTGATCCCCATGGGTGGCGACGCCGATCGACAGCGTGATTGAGACTTCATTGCCGTTGCCATCACGCACGGATTTGGCGCGTGCCATGTCGACGAGTCGCCTGGCGACGGCCTCGACTTCCTGGTCGTCGCTGCCCGGGAGCAGCAGGACGAATTCGTCACCGCCGTAGCGTGCCACGAGATCCTGATCCCGTACGTTGTCCGCGAGCAAGGTGCCGACTTCCTGCAGCATCACGTCACCCGTCTGGTGTCCGTGGTTGTCATTGATCTGCTTGAAGTGATCGACGTCGACGAAGATCATGCTGAGCGGCCAATGATGGTTGGAGGACATGTCGAACTCTTTGTCGAGCCGGGCCTCGAACCCACGGCGATTGTGCACGCCGGTCAGGCCGTCGCGGTGGCTCTCGTCTTTCAGTTCCTCGTTCTCGCTCTCGAGCTTCGTCGCGCGCTTGCGCAGGTCGGCCTGGTCCTGGATGGCATGCAGGTTGCGAATCGTCAGAATCTCGCGCGCCGTGTCGGAGATTTCCTGCAGCTGACCCCCGTCGAACACATCCATCTCGAAAATCCCCTGCGTTACCGGGACCTGCTCGCTGATCGTCTCGAACATCTCGGCCAGCCGGTTCGGCAGGATGCCGAGGTGCCGGTTCACGTCCTTACCGACGCGCTTCATCGCATTCTCGTCCGGGTTCAGCAGCCAGACGTCCGCGAGTTCGCTACAGATCGACACGATTCGCGCGAAGCCGCGAAACTCGGCTTCGACGCCGTTGCCGGCGATGTCATGGCTGTATTTGACTGCACGGACGATATGTTCGGGCAGGCGCCATTCGTGCAGCAGCCACGCGCCGATCATGCGGTGGTCGACCTTGAGTTGTGACTTCTCATAGGCGGCCAGTTCGAGATGCGGCATCTGGAACGGCGAGGTTTCGTCGTAGACCTCGGGAGCGATCTTGTGGACGGCGAGCATGCCGATGTCCTGCAGGAGCGCGGCGAGGAAGATTTCCTCGGGGTCGCGACGTCCGGACTCGCTGGCCAGCAATTTACCCCAGGTCGCCGCGAGTAATGCGCGACGCCAATAGGCGTCCAGGTCCAGACCCTTCTCCGGATCCTCGTCGATCGTCGCGACCAACGTGAAACTCAGCGCGAGTGTCAGCGTCGCGTTGAGCCCGAGTACGATCAGTGCCTGGCGCAGGTTGGAACTTTGTCGACGCCGGGCATACAGAGCCGAGTTGGCGATCCGCATGACTTTCGACGTCAGGGCCGGGTCGGCGCTGATCGCGTTGGCCACCGTACCGAGGTCGGTTTCGGGGTTCTGCGCCAGCTCGATGACTTGCAGAGCAATCGGGGGAGGCGACGGAAAACTCGTGCAGGTTTTCAGTCGACTCGCGATGTCTTCAGGCATGTTTTTCATCGGTTCAATCCTTCGCATCCGTAAAGCGTATTGATGAGTCTGGCCTCTCCGCCATTCAGTCCACAGGTATCGATCAGTTCACTGGCTTCGGCGCCATGTCGGGTCAGTTCCTTCGCCTGCTCCAGCCCCGTCTTGGCCGCGAGCGGGTCCAGGCGTGCCTGCCGCATCGCAAGACGATCCGCCTGATCACATAATGCGTTAAGGCGGGGGTCCAGTGATTTGAACTGATTCTCTATTTCGTCGATTCGTGCTTCGGCGAGTCCGAGGAGCACTTCCAATGCGTCAATTTTTTGACGCTCCTTGTTGAGCGCTCCGTAACAAAAACTGGCCAGTAACAACGCGGAAATGCCCACGGTATATGCTGTCGCTAGTTCGATAGTCATCTGTCTGTTCCTATGCGAGTTCGTCGACCCGGTGATCCCCGCGCGGCGGTCGTTTTCGCTGCGCCGGATCCTTTCCGGGTTGTTGGCGGGAACCTTCCCGCGAATCCTTGCTCTTCTCTCGCCGAACGACACGGTTGGCGGGAATAAATGGTTTGATCTGATCGACCGAAAGCATGTCTTTCCTCCATCGCCTGTCGGCGTTGTTCATCGTCTCCTAAAAATCGTTCTGCCGGGCCTTGATCCAGTCCTGGAGCCTGACGCGCAAGCGCACCAGCGCCTGGCCATGAATCTGGCAGACCCTTGACTCGCTGACCCCGAGGACTTTCCCGATCTCCTTGAGATTCAGTTCTTCCTCGTAGTAAAGCGACATGACGAGCGACTCGCGCTCGGGCAACAGCTTGATCGAGTCGATCATTTCCTGCCGGAACTGCTCAGACTCGAGTTCGATGATCGGATCCGACTCAGTATCGGTCAGACGGTCGATCGGCGCGTCCGATTCCGAGCGAGTCTGTTCGAGGCTGAACATGCGTGCCGACGTCGTGTCGGACAACATTCGGAAGTATTGATCGAGGGTGACGCCGAGTTCCTCGGCGACTTGTGACGGCGACGCCTGCTCGCCCGAACGGTTCTCGACGGATTGCATCGCCGCGGTCAGTTGCCGTTGTTTGCGATACACGGAGCGGGGCGCCCAGTCATTGCTGCGCACTTCGTCGAGCATCGCACCGCGGACGCGGATGCTCGCATAGGTATCGAAAGACGCGCCCTTGTCGGGCGAGTATTGCCGAGCCGCATCGAGCAGCGCGATCAGCCCGACCTGCACGAGGTCATCCATTTCGATGCCGCGTGGCAGGCGGCCGAGCATATGCGCGGCAATCCGCTTGACGAGCGGCGCATGCTGCTCGATCAGGGCGTCGGGCGACTTGCCTGCGGCTTCTGCGTATGGCGTGCTGGCCCTCATGCGACGTGCTGCTCCTGCTTTGCCTGGCCCTGTAACAGGCGTTCGACAAAAAATTCAATGTTGCCGCGCGCTTCCCGCGGGACGTCCCAGTTGTCCGCCCGGTGCGCGAGTTTCTTGATGGCCGCCGACGCGGTGCTGGCGGGGAATGCAGTCAGAAACGGCGTTTGCTGCTGGACCGCGCGCCACACCCGCTCGTCGAACGGCACGCTGCCTGCGTGTTCCATCGTCACGTGCAGGAAACGATCCGTAACGCGCGACAGTTTCTGGAAGAGTTTCGTGCCGTCGCCGCCGCGGCGGGTCATGTTGGTCAGGATCCGGAACGTGTTGACGTTGCGTTCGGTGCTCAGCAGCTTGATGCTCGCGTACGCATCCGTGATCGATGTCGGTTCGTCGCAGACCACCACCACGACTTCATGCGCGGCCTCGGCGAAACGCAGGACGCTGTCCGAGATGCCGGCGGCGGTGTCGACCAGCAGCACGTCGAGGTCCTCGCTGACGTTGCTGAATGCGTTGACGATCCCGGCATGATGCGCCGGCGTCAGGTCGATCATTTCCGACAGGCCGGAGGCGCCGGGGACGACGCGGACGCCGGCGGGTCCGTCCAGAATGATCTCCTCGAGACTGTGATCGCCGCGCACGACGTCAGCAAGGTTGAGGCGCGGTTGCAGTCCGAACAGCACGTCGACGTTCGCGAGCCCGAGGTCGGCATCGAGAATCATGACACGCCGGCCTAGCATCGACATGGCGACGCCGAGATTCGCGCAGATGTTTGTCTTGCCAACACCGCCCTTGCCACCGGTGACGGTGATGACCTTGACCGGCTTGCGCGCCTTCATGCGTCGCAGGCCCTCCGCCTGATCGGGTTCGGTTGTCGACGTTGTTTCCATGTCAGGCGTGCTCATTGACGGTTACCTCCGGGGACTGCTGAGGTTCGAAACTCTGGGACCCGAACAGACGTGACAGGTCATCGTCGGTGATCGGGAATTCCTGCTTGTTCATCAGTTCGACGGCGGCCTTGACGAGCCAGGCCTGCCGTGACTGCGCGAGATGGAAGTCATCCGGGACGCGCTGACCGTTCGCGACGTACGCGAGCGGCAGTTCGGAGCGCATCAGGATGGAGAAGACGCCACCGAGCGTCGACGCTTCGTCAGTCTTGGTCAGAATGCACGCGGACGGTTTCGCGACCGCGAAGGTATCCGCGATGTCCTGGAGCGCACCCGTCTGGAGATTCGCGGGCAACGTCAACAGGGTGCGGATCGGGTGACCCGCCTCGCCGAGAACCGCGAGCTCGCGGGCCAGGCGCAGGTCGTTCGCGCCCATTCCGGCGGTATCGATCAGGATCAGTTTCTTGTGCGCGAGGTTGCGCAGCGTGTCGTTCAGGCTTTCGGCATCGTTAGCCTGGTAGACGGTTGCGCCGAGAATCTCGCCGAAGGTTTCGAGTTGCGCTCGTGCACCGATGCGAAATGTATCGGTCGTGACCAGCGCGATGTTTTCGGCGCCCTTGCTCAGGGCATAGCGTGCGGCAAGCTTGGCGATCGAAGTCGTCTTGCCGGCACCGGTCGGGCCGATGACCGCAAAGATGCCACCGTCCATCACGATGTCCTCGTCGCAGACCGGCAGTTCGTCGACCAGCTTGCGCAGCGAGAGCGTCCAGCTGTCGTCCGCGTTCGACCCGGCATCGATGTCGCGCGTCAGGTCGTTCACTACGTCCGGCGTGACGCCGAGCCCGGTCAGGTGACGCATGACGCGGGTCAGTTCGGGCGTGCGTCGCGATGCGTCGTCCCAGGCCAGCTTGGATACCTGCATCTCGAGTAGCGCACGCATGTTCTGCACTTCCTCGCGTAGCGCTGAGACTTCCATATTGACGATCGTTGTGTCTGCGGCGCCGGTCGTCGACGCGTCTGTCTCACGCTCCTGCAACCAGTCGCGGGTGGACTCGATCTGCCAATTCGCTGTATTTGCAGCGGCCGAACGCGCGGCGCGGTCACGCTCGTATTCCGCCGGGTCGTAGTCGACGGCCGCCGAGATCTCGATACCGGCGGCGGTCTCGTTGGTCTCGAGGATGACCGCATCGGGTCCCAGGGCCTTGCGCACGCGGCGCATGGCCTTGCGCATATCCGGTTCGATGAAGCTTTGAATCTGCATGATCGTGTCTCTCTATAATCAGGCGCCTACGGCACCTACCAGTCGAATTCGTTTGCTGTCGGGAATCTCGTTGTAGGCGAGCACCTTCAGCGTCGGGATTGCGAAGCGGAGGAAGCGCGATATCCATGGCCGGAGCCCCGGCGATACGAGCAACACCGCGGGTTCGCCGGCGATTTCCTGCTGCTGTGTCGATTCGGACAACTGCATCTGCACTTTTTCCGCCAGAGTCGGCTCGAGCCCGGCTGCCTCGGCGCCGCCGGTTGCGGCGTCATGCAACAGCTGTTCAAGCTGCGGGTCGAGCGTGATCACAGGCAGCTCATCGGTGTCGCCGGCGACGCGCTGGACGATCGAGCGGCCGAGCGCGACGCGCACCGGCCCGACGAGTACGTCTGGGTCCTGATTAGTCCGGCCCTGCTCGGCGAGTACCTGGCAGATCGTGCGGATGTTGGTGACCGGAACCTGGTCGCGGAGCAGTTCCTGCAACACGCGAACGATGGCGCTCAGCGACAGCGTCTTCGGCACCAGTTCCTCCACGAGTTTGGGCGCCGAGCGGCCGAGACGATCCAGCAACTCCTGTGCTTCCTGATGGCCGAACAGTTCGTGCGCGTTTTCCTGCAGGATCTTGCTCATATGTGTGGCGATGACGGTGGCGACATCGACAACCGTGTAGCCGCGTGCCTGCGCATCATCGCGCTGGCTCGACTCGATCCAGACCGCATCGAGGCCGAACGCCGGATCTTTCGCCGGAATGCCGCGAATCGGCTGTTCGATATGGCCGGGATTGATCGCGAGTTCCTTGTCGATGTGGACGTCACCCTGAGCGATGCCCGACCCGAGGATGCTGATGCGATAGCTGCTCGGCGGCAGGTCGAGGTCGTCGCGGATGCGCACCGGGTTGATCAGGAAACCGAGTTCCTCGGACAGGCGCTTGCGAACGCCCTTGATTCTGCGCATCAACTCGCCGTCCTGGCTCTTGTCGACCAGGGGGATTAGCCGGTAACCGACGTCGAGCGCGATCGGATCCGCTTCGCCGACGTCTTCCCATGTCAGCTCACGTGCCGCCTCGGCATCGATGATGTCCGCTTCGATCGCCTCGGGTTCGACTTCGGGTTCATCCGGCGCATCGGCGCGTCGTTCCATGTACCAGGCGCCGGCGGCACAGATCGCTGCCATTCCCAGGAACGCCATGTTCGGCATGCCGGGCACGATGCCGAGTATCGCCAGCAGGCCGGCGACGACGCGGAGCACTCGGCGGTCCGAAAACAGCTGCGACATGACCTGCGTCGAAAGTTCTTCCGAACGCGAGACCCGCGTGACGATGATGGCGACCGCCGTCGCGAGCAGCAACGACGGAATCTGTGCGACGAGGCCGTCACCAATCGTCAGCAGGGCGTAGGTCTCCGTCGCCGTGCCGAAATCCATGTCGTGCTGCACGGTGCCGACGACCATGCCGCCGATCAGGTTGATGAACAGGATCAGAAGGCCCGCAACCGCGTCGCCGCGAACGAACTTGCTGGCGCCATCCATGGAGCCGTAGAAGTCAGCCTCGGTGCGGACCTCGTTGCGCCGTATCGTCGCTTCTTCCTGCGTCAGGACGCCGGCATTCAGGTCGGCATCGATCGCCATCTGTTTGCCGGGCAGTGCATCCAGCGTGAAACGTGCGCTGACTTCCGATACGCGGCCCGCGCCCTTCGTCACGACGACGAAGTTGATGATGACCAGGATCGCGAATACCACCAGCCCGACGGCGTAGTTGCCGCCGACCACGAATTCGCCGAACGCTTCGATGACCTTACCCGCCGCACCGGTGCCCGTGTGACCTTCGAGCAGCACGACGCGTGTCGACGCGACGTTCAGCGCCAGGCGCAGCAACGTGGCGACCAAGAGCACGGTCGGGAACACCGCCAGGTCCAGCGGGCGCAGCACGTACATGACCGCGAGAATCACGATCAGGGACAGGCAGATGTTGAACGTGAACAGCGAGTCCAGCAGGATCGGCGGCAGCGGCAGCACGACCATCGCGAGCATCGCCAGAAGAACGAGGGGCAGCCCCGCGCCGGTCATGATCGCGCTCGTGATTCTGCCGATGATATTTTTGCTTGTTGCAGCCATGTTCGTTGCTCGTGCTTAGTTAGTTCTTGCCGCTGTCAGGCTCGAGGCGCCCGACCCTGGGTCGTTGCGCGAGTTTTTCATCGACGGCGACTGCCGGGCGCTCTGGCCACGGTGCGCCGTCTTCCTTCGCCGCTCGCAGTCCGAAGACGTAGGTCAGCACCTGCGCGACGGCGAGATAGAGTTGTGACGGAATTTCGGCACCGATCTCGGTCGTCCAGTAGAGGGCGCGCGCCAGGTAGGGCGCTTCGAACATCGGCACGGTGTTGTCTTCCGCGATGCTTCGAATGCGTGCGGCCATCTGGTCGACGCCCTTGGCCAGGACAATCGGTGCGGTCATCTCGCCGTCCGCGTATCTCAGTGCGACGGCGAAATGCGTCGGGTTCGTGATGACGACGTCGGCCAGCGGCACGTCCTCGAGCATCCGTTTGCCCGCGGCCTCCTGCTGCATCTGGCGGATGCGGGCCTTGACCTCGGGGCGCCCGTCCGTTTCCTTCAGTTCGTCCTTCACTTCCTGGAGCGTCATGCGCAGCTGTTTGTGGTGCTGCCAGATCTGATAAGGGACGTCGACGAGCGCAATGATGATCAGCGACAGGCTGCAAATCAGGAAGGTCGTTGCGATCAGCGTCGTCGCGTCAGCGAGCGCCAGGTCGAGCGGCGCGACGCTGAGGCGGAAGAGACCGTTGCTCGATAACGCCATGTAGCCGATACCGACGCCACCGACGATGAAGGCCTTGCCGAGCGACTTGCCGACTTCGACCAGGCCGCGCAGCCCGAATACGCGCTTGATGCCGCTGATCGGATTGAGTTTCTTCAGGTCCGGTTTCAGCGGATGCGCGCTGGGCGCCCAGCCACCGATCGCGACCCCGCCGAGGATCGCGGCGACGAGCAGCCCGCCCAGCAACGGAGCGAAGGCTTGCAGCGCGGCCAGGCCGGTGGAGCCGAATGACGTGACGATACTTCGCGGATCATGGAGCATCTCGGGCGGGATCGTTAACGCATCGGTCAGCAGTCGCGTGGCGTCACTGCTGATTTGCGGCCGCGCCGCAAACAGAATGATGGCCGCGGCGATCAGTATTGCCGCCATGTTGAATTCGCGCGAGCGAGGCACCTGTCCACGCTGCCGCGCTTCCTGTAGCCGTTTGGCTGTGGGTTGTTCGGTGCGTTCCTGTTGCTGGTCCTGTTCGGCCATATCAGCCTCCACCCAGCACTTGGCCGATCGCGGTCAATGCCTGTTCGAATTGCGAGGCCCAGATCGGAGCATTTCCGCGGACCGCGAAAATCAGCACAATGAAGCCCATCGTCATCGAGATCGGGAAACCGACAGCGAACAGGTTCAGCGTCGGTGCCGCGCGACTGATGACGCCGAACGCGATGTTGACCATCAGGATGGCGACGACCGAAGGCAACGCCAATTGCATCGCGCCGGTGAACAGTACCTGCGCAAAGTCGACGAGATAGCGCGCCGCGCCGGAATCGATGCCGCCCGAACCGATTGGAATCAGTGCATAGCTCTGCGCGACGATGTCGATCAGCGCCAGGTGCGCGTCCATCGCCAGCAGCAATAACGTCGCGACGATGACGTACAGGCGACCGAGCAGAGGAATGTTGCCCATCTGCGGGTCGACGACGGTTGCGAAACTCAGGCCCATGCCGGTCGAGATCACCTGGCCTGCGAACACGGCCGCTTCGACGGCCAGCATCATCGCGAAGCCGATGGCGAGTCCCAGCACGATTTCCTGCAGTACGGTCAGCAGGCCGAGCGCGCTCAGCGGCGAGTACTCGGGGATCGTCTGCACTGCCGGCAGCATTGCGACCGACAGCACGACGGCAATTACGACCCGCACGCGCGCGGGCGCGAACACGGCGCCCAGCACCGGCGCGATCAGG
>JBLYYV010000126.1:0-10055 GCA_048550095.1 Gammaproteobacteria bacterium | reverse complement strand
CTCCATACCCCGGTTTCCGGCCGCTCGAGGGCTCGATCGGCGAGTACAACGGCAAGTTCATGTGCAATCAACTGGTCTGCCGCGGCGGTTCATGCGCGACCCCGCAAGACCACATTCGCGCGACCTACCGAAACTTTTTCTATCCGCAGGATCGCTGGCAGTTCTTCGGCCTGCGCCTGGCGCGCGACGTCAAATAGCCGACAACACCCGGAGCAAGACCATGTCCGTTTCATTGCTCGACCTCGAGCCCGCCTCCCATAACGACGAGCAGGAGATCATCGAGGGCCTCGCAAGAGATCAAAAAGAAGTTTCGCCGAAGTATTTCTACGACGAGGCCGGTTCGCAGCTGTTCGAGGAAATCTGCGAACAGCCGGAGTATTACCCGACGCGCACGGAGCTCGGCATCATGCGCGAGCACATCGAGGAGATCGCGACGCTAATCGGCCCGAACGCGTCGATCATCGAATTCGGCTCGGGCGCGAGCGTCAAGACACGCCTGCTCCTGGAGCATGCGCCCGAGCTCGCCGCATACGTACCGGTCGACATCTCCCGCGATCACCTCGCGAGCACGGCGGAAACGCTGGCGCGGGAATTCCCCGACATCGAGGTGCTGCCCGTGTGCGCCGACTTCACGCAGCCGTTCGAACTGCCGATACCGAGCAGGATGCCGGAACGGAATGTCGTCTACTTTCCCGGGTCGACGATCGGCAACTTCTCGACCCGCGAGGCCGTCGACCTGATGAAAGTCATGCGCGCGGAGGCGAAGGACGACGGGGCGCTGCTGATCGGCGTGGACCTCGAGAAACCAAGAGGCATTGTGGAGCGCGCCTACAACGACGCCGCCGGCGTCACGGCGGACTTCAACCTGAACCTGCTGGCGCGGCTGAACCGGGAACATGAGGCGGATTTCGACCTGGACGCGTTCGAGCACGCCGCCGTCTATGACGAGGAACACCGGCGTATCGAGATGCGGCTGATCAGCCTCGACGCGCAATCGGTCCAGGTTGCGGGTGAAACCTTCGAATTCGACGAGGGCGAGTACATCGTCACCGAGCACTCGCACAAGTACTCGCTCGAGCGCTTCGCGTCGATGGCCGCCGAGGCCGAATTCGAGCAGGAAAAATACTGGACGGACCCGGCTGACCTGTTCAGCGTGCAGTACCTCGTAGCGGCCTGACGAGGAAACTCTGCTACTTGGGCACGAACTGATCCGGCTTCTGGGAACCCTCACCGAAGAAGAACTTCTCCATCTCCTCCTCGAGGAATTTGCGCGCGGCAGGCTCGATTGGCGTCAGCCGGTTCTCGTTGATCAGCATCGTCTGATGAGCGACCCACTGCTGCCACGCCTGCTTCGATACCCGGTCGTAGATTCGCTGGCCGAGATCACCGGGATACGGCGCATAGTCGAGGCCCTCGGCCTCCACGCCGAGCAACACGCAATCCACCATCCTGGTCATCGTTCTTCTCCAAAAGCTTCCAGCATTCGCGCGACCGGCGCCGCCAATCCGACCTCGGCCGGTTCGTTGCGGTTATACCAGAGCCACCGATCGCCATCCATCAATCGCGGCGGCGCGGCTGCCACGCGAGCCTCGACCGGCGTCATGTCCAGGTCGAAATGCGTGAAACTGTGGCTGACGACCGGCCGGACGTCGATGCGCAGCGGCAACACGCCGGCCTTCGCCCGGCACCAGTCCTCGACGCCGTCTACACCGTCGGTCTCCGGGAAACACCACAGACCGCCCCAGATGCCCGTGTCAGGGCGTCGTTCCAGCAACACCGCACCGTCGTCCCGCACGAGCACGACCAGGGTCGAATGGCGCTGCGGCTTCGCGCGCTTCGGCCGCGGCGCGGGAATGCTGTCGGTCGAGCCTTCCAGGTTGGCGCGGCACGAGGCCGCGAGCGGGCAAGCCTGACAGGACGGCCGAGAACGCGTGCATACGGTCGCGCCGAGATCCATGATTGCCTGCGTGTAGTGCGCCGGGCGCTCACGCGGCGTGCAGTCATCCGCGTGCTGCCAGAGCACCTTCAGGTTTTGGGTGCTGCCCGTCCATCCGTCGACGCCGAAGTACCGCGCGAGCACGCGCTTGGCGTTGCCGTCGAGAATCGGGTGTCGTTGATCGAGCGACAATGCCAGTATGGCCCCGGCCGTCGAACGTCCGATGCCGGGCAGTGCGATCAGTTCGTCGAGAGATTCCGGAACCCGGCCGGAGAAATCGTCACGAACCAGCGTGGCCGCGCGATGCAGGTTTCGCGCGCGCGCGTAGTATCCGAGCCCGGACCACAAGTGCAGCACACGATCGAGTTCCGCGTCGGCCAGCGCAACGACGTCGGGGAACTCCGTCAGGAAACGGGCGTAGTAACGCTCGACCGTCGCAACCTGCGTCTGCTGCAGCATGATCTCGGAGATCCAGACGCGGTAGGGCGTCTGATCGGCTTGCCAGGGCAGGTCCTTGCGGCCGGACTCGTCCCACCATGACAGTAGCGCGGGCGCGATCGCCGTCCCGGTCATGCCATCCTCAGTCGAACAGGCCGCGGAGGCCCTTCTTCAGCATGTCGCGCGTGTCCTCCGGTTCCGCGGATTCCTCGGTGCCGTCAGCGGCTTCACCGCCCTCCCCGGCCGCGCCTTCCTCGGCGGACCCGCCGAGTCCGAGTTTATCGAGCAGCCGACCCTTGGCCTTTTGCACGGCCGCGTCCTTGGCCGCCTCCGCGAGATCGATACCGATCGTCGGCGAACTCGGGTCACCCTTGACGATGATCGGAATGGCCACCTTCTCCAGGTCCGCTAGATCGTCGGCCTCCGGGAAGTTCGGCCGGCTCAGCATCTTCGCCTGCAATTTGTAATCAAGGTTGTTTTGCAGCAGGTCGAACGCGCCGCCGCCCTGAATCCGGATGAACGGAATCTCGGCGACGAGTTTCTCGCTGCGCAATACGCCGTCGGCCAGTTGCCCGGCGAAACCCAGCGCGGTGATCTGCGTCTGCGGATCGGCCGGCCGCTCCGGCTGCGGCTTGCCCTTGAGTCGCGCGACCGCCTTGCGAATCTCGTACCAGACGTCAGCACCCTTGTAGACGGCCTCGTCGAGATCCAGCACCACGCCGCCCTTCATGCTCTGCATGATCTCGGTCGTCGTGTTACCGGCGCCATTGCCATCGATGCGCGCTTCGAGCAAGCCCTGCAGATTCTTCGCGTCGTACATGTCGGCCAGCAGGCCGCCAGTCTGCACACTGTTAAGCGTCTGGCGAACCTTCACCTGCGGTACCTTCCCGGCGACGTCGATGCCGATCGAGCCCTCGTACTTGCCACCGTACACATCGGCCGTGGTCGGGCTGATGTTGATCAGACCCTTTTGCGCGTTGATGTCTGCGGAGACGTTCTCGAGCCGCATCTTGTTCAGGGTCAGGCGGCCGATACCGACGCGGCCGATAACGTCGAGGCCGCGCAGTGTCTCGACCGGGATCTCCGTCTCGCCGGCCTCACCGCTATCTGCGCCGGCGGCATCTTCAGGCGCCGGTGCCATGTAACGATCGAGATCGATCGCGTCGAGCTGGAAGTCGAACCGCGTTCGGGACAGCGTCGAGTAGTTTGCACTGAGCTTGCCACTCAGTTGCGAATCGTCGAGCTGCATCTGCAGGCCGTCGACATTGAAAAGGTCGCCGGCAACGGTCCAGTCGGCTGCGAGTTCGACCAGCTTCAACACGTCGGGGTCGGCGGTCTCGATCGGTGGCTCGCCTAATTCAGCCAGCAAGTCGCGCGGGGAGAAACGCGGCACCGACAGGGTTCCGGACAGCGCTATGTCGTCGCCCTCGACGACTCCGCTCGCCGCGACGTCGATCGTGATCCCGGCCGCCGCGACGGTGGCGACGATATCCTCGAGTGTCGCCGCTCCGGAATTCAGATCGGCGCGGACGGCGCCGCCCTGCAGCGCGAGCTTCAGACCTTCGCCCGGCAGATCCGGAGCCGCGATTTCGACCTTCGAATCCAGCCCGGTCAGCACCGCGGCTGCAGTCTCGGCCGAGAACACGAGTCCGGAACTGAGCGTGCCGGAGATTCCGGCTTCGCTCTTATAATCTTTCGCGCTGAGCGAAACGTCGATATCGATGGGCTCATCGGCGGCCACGGGGCCGGTCTTGACGTTCAACTCTTCGATGGCCACATGCGTGCCGGCCTGGTCGTCGCGCAATTCGATCCGCGCGTCCACAATATTCACGCCGGCCACCGACAGCGTCGGTAACTCGGACGCCTCACCACCGGACTCCGGTGCCGCGCCATCAGCCGGTGCGCCGGTGTCGAATTCCCAGTTCGTCGCGCCGTTCGCTTTCTTCAGCAGCTTGACCGACAAACCATCGAGCGTGACCTCGTCGACGACGGCCCGCTGCTGGAACAACAGCGGCAGCAACTCCAGCCCGAGCCGCACGGATTTGACGCTGGCGAAGTCGGGCTCTTCGAAGCCGGCCGGATTGCCGAGCCGCGTGTCGTCGATCGAAACTGCGCAGCACGGCAGGACCCGCAGCCCGAGCTCCCCGTCGATCGAGAACTCGCGACCGGTTTGTTCCTCCACGACGGACGCGATCTCCTCGCGGTAATCGTTGGGATCGACCAGGATCAGGACGGCGGCGGCGATGACGAGCATCAGCGCGACGACCACGGCGACTGCAATCAGCAGGTATTTTATTGCTCGCGACATAACGCCTATTACAGCATCACGACTGCGGCATACCAAGTGCCTTCAAACAGCCGCCGTGGCTGCTCGTTCAGGCCTCATTAAGGGTCGCCGGGGCGGGGAGGGTCAGAGCGCCAGCAGCAGGGCCAGCGAGGCGGCACACGTGGTCATGACCGCCAGATCGATGTGCAAGAAGCCGGCCAGGTAGGGACGTACTGAAAGCTTGATCTTACTCATCGGTATTGCACGCTAAATCGTTATCGACTTGGTGAAATGAATTATCCATATCTGTTTTTGCATGTCTGTGAATCAAATCTCGAAAGCGCAGAATCGAATCAATATTTCTTTTCCTGGCCGTCGCGATCCATGGCAACGAGAACAAAATCGGTGCCATGCGCACCAGGTCTCTTCCGGCGCCGTACATGTCATAACGCCACGTGACGACATGTGCGACGACCGTCGCTATGCCTATGCAGAAGACGCCGTGCAGAAAAGTGCGTGACCGCAGTAGTGTGAACGCAGCCGCAAAGTCGACGCGCTTGCGATCGAGCCACGACAGGCGTCGATACCCCGGCAAGTTGTCATAAGTTATGAGGTACCGACAGCCGATCAACCAATTACGGATTATGAGACGCGAGCGCATGTCGACAGCAGATCATGCAGCGAGCGTAGCGACCAGCTCCGATTCGACTGATTTCGGCAGGAATCGGTTGGGACGATTCAGAATTCGATGGTCACGTCGACCACGTCGTTGTAGGAACCGGCCGCGGGGTCAAGCAGCGGCGGAATGCGGCCGTAGACCCAGTGATTCCCGATGACGACGAACCGGTTGCCGAATACGTTGACGAGCGGCGTGGCGCCGAAGCTGCCGTCACCCCAGACGTCGGTCCGCGCGGCGTCCTTGTACAGGTTGTACTCGAGCTGGTCGGTTCCGGAATTCATTCGACGACCAAAAGGCCCCGGCGCCACGATGCCGGAAATGCGCACCGTGTAGGAGTTGCCCTGCCCGCCGGTCGCGCGGCCCCAGCAGAACACGCGGACCCGGCCACGGGCGTCCAGCGGTCCCGGCTGCATCGGAAAGTAGTTGCCGAACGCGATGCCGTCGAGCTGCCTCAGAAAGCAGGTCCGGGCCTCCGCCGCGGTCGATAACAGCAGGCCGACGGCCATGGCCAACAGGGCTTTCTTCAAGACTGGTTTCATTCCTCGACCTCTTCGCAAACCTGCGTGCCGACATTCGGCAGCGGCTCATTTCCTTCTGGCATCGGCACGGTGATTCGGCACTTGCGTTCGAGCCATGACAGCGTCAACGATGTCGTTCCCTCGATTCCGGTCAGATAGACCAGGCCGTTCATGCCGACGATCGACCAATCGTCGCGACCGTCGACATTGACGACCGCCCCGTCGGGCACCGGCTCGCCGTTCTCGAGCATTGCGTTCAGCACCAGTTGCCGTGACACGCTAACCGGGAACTCGACGACGGTTCCGCTGCGGTAGAAGGGCGCCACGCGCAGCTCGAGCTGATCGACCTGGGCGCCGAGCGGCAAGTCCTCGGCTTCGATGCGCACGCGATTGGTCTCGTAAGAACGCAACGCCGGCAGCAGGATGCGGCCCTTCGCATCGGTGCGACCGATCTCGTGATTCTCGAGATAGACGCGCACGTTCGGGATCTCGCTGACCTTGGCGACGGCGAAGCCGTCCATGATCTCGCGTGCGGCGTAGGGGCGGCCCGCCAGCCAGGCCAGCGACCCCTGCGTACTGAAGCGCCACGACTTTTCGCCGTCGAAGTTGCGCGCGTCCAGCGTGTAACGCCCGAATTCGCTCTGGCCGATCAGCGTGCCGTCGATCTGTTTCTGGTTCGCCATCGTCGCGCCGACCCGGTAACCGACGCCGGGGCCAACCGGCACCCGGTACTGGCTCTCGACGCGAACGCGGGTGTCGCCGTCGCGATGCGACGCGTAAGTGCTGGTGTTGCCGCGGTCACCGAAGTTCTTCGACACGTTCATGCCGATCATCAGGTCCGATGAACCGGCGTACACCACGCTCGAATACATCGAGACGAAAAAGTCCCGGAAGCGCGTGTTATAGGTCAGCGTCAGTACATCGCGGCTGTCGCGATCCCAGTAGGACTGGTGGATATACGTCGCGACCAGCGACCCGATGATGCCGCGGTTCAGGCCGGCATTGATCGCGAACTGCAGCTTCTGCGGGACGTTGTTCAGGTAGGGATCGACAACGGCCATATCGCGAGTGCTGCCGGTCGCCTGCGCCCGCAGCCGATAGTCGCGGCTGAGCCATTCGTAACCGAGCAACCAGGATGCGCCGACCCCGTCGTCTGAATTGCTGACCGCGAGCCCGGTGCTGGCGACGCCGCCTCGGCGCACCGACCAGTTGGACGTGCCACCGATCAGCTGGACGTCCTCGGACAATTCGAGGCGGCCGCCGACGGTCCAGCTGTTATCGATGCCCAGCCGGTGAGCACCGATGAAGGCCGGATCGCCATAGTCGTTACTTTCGAGGCCATAACCGCGACGCATGAAACCAAGACTGTACGAGTATTCGGCGAGGCCCTGCTTGAGCAGCTCCGAGCTCGCGTAGAAGTCACGGATGATCGTGGTCTCGCGCCCCATGACGTCGGTGACGACCAGAGTCAGTTCGCCGGCGCCCGTGATGGCGGGCAGATCGTCGATCCTGAAGAAGCCGGCCTCGACGTTCTGACGATTGCGCAAGACCCCATCGACGAACAGGTCCACGGTCGAGGGCGTCGCGGTCGCACCTTTGACGTACGGGGAAGGGAAAGTGACCAGCGACGGACGCGTACCGAAGTTCGACGCGACCTGCAGCCCGCCGATTCGCTGCGCAGCGCCCCACGGGCCGGGCGCGCTCAACACGTCGCCGGCGCGATACGAGCGCAACTGATCCGGATCGTCGCGCGTCAGCGTTGTATCCAGGCGCACGAAATCGTCCTGGCTTTGCGTGTCGCTCAACGGCACATCGATGCCGCGATACAGGAACTGCGAGTTCAACACGCCGAGTTTGCTGAACAAGGTCGGCGCCAGCATGCCGAACGGATAACGATCGACGGTGTCCTTCATGTAGGACACGTCGTAATCGAGGTACAGGCCCAGGGAAGCGCTGGCCTCCGGCGTTTCGGGCACGGCGAGGCGCAGTTCCTGCCGCTCGAGGACCCGCGGCGGCAGCCTGATTACGATCGCCATGGCGCGCATGTCCAGCTCGGCGGCGGCCCCGTCGAGGTCGTGAATCCGATAGAACGGCATTTCGTCATGCCAGACGGGTTCCGGGAACGGCCGGCGCACGCGCCACTTGGTGAGTTCCGTCTCGGCCGCATAGAAATCGCCGACACCGTCCCACAGCAGGAATGCTTCGCCCTGCTCGACGCTGTTGACCGTCGTATCGGCCAGTAACAATTGCAGCGACTCGGCGGCGCTTACAGCGCCTGTTGTTGTGAGGAGCCCGAGTGCGGCGATGATCAGGTTACGGCGTAACCACCTCATACTCCACTGTCCCCACTGTATCGGTCACGGCGATGAGCCGAGAAATCGTTTTGTCCTCTGCCCCTGTATCGAAGTAGAAGTCCCTGGTCGCGCCCGGTAACAAATAGACGGCGGACGACGTGCGCTGCGCCTCGGTGCCGCTCTTGTCGATCGCGGCCACTTCCTGCACGCGAATATGCGTGTTGCCGGGATTGCGGAATCGAGCGCGCAGCACGCCTCCTTCCATGCTCGTCTCGACGATCTCCAGATCGGAGGCGGCCTCGACCGCCGCCGGTGCCGTGAAGATCGGGAGGCTGACGATCAGCCGCATGCGCAACTGCCCGCCGAGCGGGTCGAACGTCGGCTGTGGCAACTCCGTCAGAAACAGGCGATGCGCCACTTCCCGATCCGGTCGCTGGCCGCCGACGAGGCCCACCCGAATGATTTGCGTCTCGCCCGGCGCGATCGAAAAGATCGGCGGTACGGCGATGACGTCGCTCGTGCTCTCGTATTCGTCGGAACCGTCCTCGGCCTGTGACCAGTCGCGTGCGTCGACCTGCATCGACATATCCGTGTCGCCGGTATTGAACACGCGCAGAACACCGGTCTGCTGTGCAACGTCGAAGTCGACGCGCAACGGCGACACACCGATCATGCCGGCAGCCGCATTAACGGAGCAGGCGAGAAGGAGGAAAGCAGCGCAAAGCGCTGCTTTCCCTTTTGCCTTCGCGATCATGGAACGACCGTGATCGTGACGTCGACGGTGTCGCTGTAGCTACCTACCTCGGCAGCGTCGATGTCGGCGGACAGCACACGGCCGTAAACGGTCTCGGTCGCAAAACCCGCGCCGATGCCGGTGCCGGTTACGCTGACGTCCGTGCCGGTATCGCTCCAGACGGCGGTACGTGCCGCATCCTGGAACAGCTGATAGGCCAGCGTCGAAGCGGTCGTCGCATGATCCATCGTTCGGTTGCCGTTGCCGCCATTGTCGATAGCGACGTCGGCATTCGTACCGTTGGAACAACGCCACTCGACCGTACCGTTGGCCGTACCGTCGGTCCCGCCGCCGGGCGTCAGGTTACCGAACGTGACGTCGCCCATCGTGCCCAGCTCACAGACCTCATCGATCGTGGCCGTAACATTCATCGGCGCGGCGCCCGCGGTGTTGAACTGGACCAGGCAGCTGCCCAGAACCAGCAGGCTCAGGGCTCTGCGACCCTGCATCAGACTCTTCATAGATTTTCCTCCAGCGGACAAAGCCGCAACTACAACCAATAACCCTGAAGCGCCAAGAATTTGTCATATGGCGGTTCAGGCGGGCAGCTTATGGAGAATTAACGCAATACAGCGTGATGAAGTTCGCTTTTTCGCCAATTATTTGACGGATCAAGGGGTAACGCGCCAAAAATATGACGCATCAGGCCCGAGCACATGACGCCCGGAGCGGTATATTGTCGAACAGACGGAGAATGTTGCGATGCGGCGGCGAGTCGGGCGCCCAGCGGGGCAAGAATCGCTATTCGTCGTGCCAGGCCTGGCGCTTTCGATACAGCGTCGACGGGCTGACGCCGAGCAGCGCAGCCGCCTTCGACACGTTGCCGTCGCACGCCGCGATGGCGTTTTCGATGGATTCCTTTTCGATGTCGCGCAACGATCGAATCGACCCCGGCGAATCGGACGCGCCGGCGGACGAGTCGGCAAAACTATCGCCGGCGCGGCGCCCGTTGCCGATGACCGCCATGCCGCCGCGGTTGACCGGCGCCGGAATCATGTCGGCGGTCACGACCTCGGCGTCATACAGAACGACGATGCTGCGCACGATGTTCTCGACCTGGCGCACGTTGCCGGGCCAGTCGTAGTTCCTGAGCAACGCCTCGGCGTCGGCAGAATACCCGGAAAAGCGCTT
>JBLYYV010000125.1:0-8263 GCA_048550095.1 Gammaproteobacteria bacterium | reverse complement strand
GCTCGCGGCCCGTATCGTTGCGGCCGCGCGTTCAGGCACGCCCAGCCGAGAGACGCTCAAATAGATGACCGCCCGACACTCAGTCAAACGATCGCTGCGGTTGACCGGTGCAATCCTTGTATACGCCGGTTCAATGGCCGCGTGCTTCGCACAAGGATTCGACGCCCCGATGGAACGCGCAACCGGTTCTCAAGACGAGAGCTTCCAGGCCGGGTACGGAGACATCACGACCTTCGGCGGCCCGGAAAGCGTGACCGAGCAGCTGAAGAAAGCCGACATCGAGCGCGAATCGATCTACCAGTGGGAGTCGGCACGGCGCATCTTCAAGCCCTGGTACGACTGGAAAGGGCGCATCCAGTACAACAACGGACTCGCGCTGGGCTTTTTCGTCAGCTTCCTCGGCCAGCAGGCGAGCGACAGCACGACGATGGAAGACGACGCGCTCGGCGGCATCTATCGATTCCAGGGCAGCTGGACGGTCGTCAACCGCGGACGCAAGGATCCGGGCCGCATCGAGTGGCGGCTCGAGAACCGCTCGAACATCGGCAGCTTTCAGGCGCCCGGCACGCTCGGTGGCGCCGTCGGCGCGGCGGCGCTCACCACCGGCTTCGGCTACTCCGAAAATTTCAAGACCGACCTGGCCGTGTTGAACTGGACGCAGGGTTTCTTCAATGAGCGCATGGGTATCGCCGTTGGCCGATTGCCCTTCGACGTCTACCTCGATGCGATGCCGTTCCAGACCTTCTCGCGCGGGTTCCTGAATCGCTCGTTCGTTATTAATCCAACCATGGGAATCACCGGAATCGGGGCGCTCGGCGCGGTGGCCAAGGGCTTCGTAGGCAGGAACTTCCTGGTAGGCGCGCAGATCTACGACGGGAACGCCGCCAGCGGCGAATACGACTGGGACACCTTCGAGGAACACGAGTACCTGAAGGCGATCGAGTTCGGCTGGACGCCGTCCTATGCGCGCCGCAAGACCGACAAGATCCAGATCACTTTCTGGGACAAGGACGCCCGCGACAAGGCGGGCGTCTCGAGTGGACGCGGCTGGGTCGTCAGCGGCAGCTGGCAATTCGGCGACAGCTTGCTGTCGTTCGTACGCTTCGGCGACTCGGACGGCGGCGCTGGCGTCCCGGCGGACCGCGCCCTCAGCGGCGGCGTCGAATACGCGGTCAGCAGGACCCGGAAATGGTCACTCGGCGCCGGCTGGGCGCAGCCGGTGCGGAAGAATGACGGCACCCGGCCCGACGACGAATTCGTCATCGAAATCTCCTATTTATTGCAGCTGGCCCGGAACTTCTCGCTGATGCCGGACCTGCAGCTGCTGATCGACCCGGCGAACAATCCGAACGAGGATGCGGTCTGGGTCTTCAGCCTGCGTGCGATCCTGACGCTGTAGCCAAGACGGGAAGTGATGAGAAGTGATGTTAAGTGACGGGAAGTGACCGGACGTGACGGGAAGTGCGGCGTTGTGCGCGCTGTCAGACTTCGGCCTGGTGGTCTTCTTTCCGTTCGGCCTCGATAAAAACACGCTGAATACGCTCGTCGGTCGCCTTGATCCGGCCGGTCAGATCCGTGACGGCCATTTCCACCTGATCAGCCGTCATGTTGCGTGCAAAATCGACCGAGATGGTGGCGACGATGAACTCCGGGCCCATGTGTAATGTCGCGACTTCGTTGACAGTCAGGATCCGCTCATCGCCGTCGAGCAACTCACGCGCCGCTTTGACGACGACCGGATTCGCACTCTCGCCGATCAGCAGGCTCTTGCTCTCAATTGCGAGTACCAGCGCGGTCAGGACGAGCACGATGCCGATTCCGATCGACGCCAGGCCATCGAACATCGAGTTGCCCGTCACCTGGTACAGAGCGATGCCTGCCATCGCGATCAGCAGGCCGAGCAACGCGGCGGAATCCTCGAACACGACGACGAACAAAGTCGGGTCCTTGCCGCGGGTGATCGCCTGCAGGATCGTGCGCGATCCGCGGCTGGCGTTGAACTCTTTGAACGCCACCCACAGCGCACCGGTCTCGAACACAACCGCGAGACCGAGCACGAGATAGTTGATCGTGACATTCCTGATTTCGACCGGGTGCAGCAGGTGCTGCCAGCCCTTGTAGATCGAGAACGCGCCGCCGAGCGCGAAGATCAGCATCGCGACGACGAAACTCCAGAAATAGATTTCCTTGCCGTGGCCGAATGGAAATTCGGGACTTGCCGGCCGCGATGAGCGCTTGATGCCGTGCAAAAGCAGGACCTGGTTGCCGGTGTCGACGAGCGAGTGAATGCCCTCGCTGAGCATCGCCGAACTGCCGGTGTAGGCCGCCGCGGCAAACTTGGTCACCGCGATCAATGAGTTGCCGATCAGCGCGGCATAGATAGCTTTCTTTGAAGAGCCGGCCATGAGTGTATTCCGTCAGAGAAACGTCGGTGACGCGTCAGTCGCGCCGCTCGATCACGAGAATCTGGTAGCGCCCGTCGGGCCCGATGTACCACGACGCGAGCGTGCTGGTCAGACTGACGATCAGCGCACCGAAGAGCGCCGACCAGAAACCCGACACGACGAAGTCATCGAGAATCGCCGCGACCATCGCGAACATCCCGGCATTGACGACCAGCAGGAACAGGCCGAGCGTCAGGATGGTAATCGGGAGCGTCAGCAGGACCAGCAGCGGCCGGATGATCGCGTTGACCAGCCCCAGCAGCAACGCCGCGACAATGAGCGTGCCGGCGCCGGTGATCTCGACGCCCGGAATCAGCCACGACGCGAGCCCGAGGCCCAGCGCGATGATCAGAGTACGAACCAGTATGCCGCTCATCGGTGAATTGTAGCGTGCCCAGCCCGCCCGCGCGCTCATAAATATGCGGCGCCAATCCCGTGCCGGTTAGGCTAAACTTCGAGCCTTCACTTGCACGATTCAAGCTCAGAGGTACTGCAATGAGACTTGCTCTGTCGATGATCGCAGCGACACTGCTGTTGTCTGCCAACGCCGCGCTGGCCCAGCGCGAGGTCAAAGATTACTCGGATACGATCGATACGTTTAAGCGCAACGAGACCGTGGCGCCATATTTCGCGTCCGCATACGGTTACGCCGTGTTCCCGACGATCGGCAAAGGCGGCATCGGCATCGGTGGCGCGCATGGCAAGGGACAAGTGTATGCCGGCGGCAAGGTCACCGGCTTTACGTCGGTCACGCAGGTGACGATCGGCTTCCAGCTCGGCGGGCAGGCCTATAGTCAGGTCATCTTCTTCGAGGATAAACGCGCTTACGAAGATTTCACGAGTGGCAACTTCGAGTTCGACGCCCAGGCATCGGCGATCGCCGTGACTGCCAGCGCGCAGGCGAGTGCCGGTTCGAGCGGCGCCGCGGCCAGCGCCGGTGCGGGTGGCACCGCCGGTAAACAGGCCGACTCCGACTACCGCAAGGGCATGCAGATCTTCGTGATCGGCAAGGGCGGCTTGATGTACGAGGCCTCGATCGGCGGTCAGAAATTCGGTTTCACGCCGCTCCAGTCGGCCGCAGCAGGCTGACAGCACTCAACGAGGCACCGGGAGAAGTCGAATGACGACGGGCTCTGATGATCGCGATGCATTCGTCCGGAATGCCATGGAGGCAACCATCAAGATCGGCGCCGCGCTGATCGTCATTCTCTACTGCTTCGAACTCGTCAAACCGTTCATCGGTATCGTCGCCTGGGGAATCATCATCGCGGTGGCGATGTACCCGCTCGCGGTTCGCGTCAGCCAATGGATGGGCGGACGGCAAAAAACCGCGGTCGTGGTCATGACGCTGCTGATGCTTGTGATACTCGTCATCCCCTCGGTCGAACTCGCGGCGATCGTCGTCGAGAACGTCGAGGAACTCGCGGACAAACTGGACGAGGAATCGCTGCGGATTCCGATGCCGCCGGACAACGTCGCGACCTGGCCAATCATCGGCCAGCAGGTAGCGGATTTCTGGACGCTGGCCGCCACCAACCTGGAGCAGGCGCTGAAGATCGTCGAGCCGCAGATCCGCGCCGTCGGCACGTGGCTGGTCAGCTCACTCGCCGGAATCGGTCTGGGCGTGCTGCAATTCGTGGCCGCCATCATCATCGCCGGCGTCTTCATGGCGAATGCAAAGAGCGCCGGATCGTTCGCCAGGGCGCTCGGGCGACGCCTGGCCGGCAGCCACGGTGAAGATCTGACGCGGCTATCGGAAGCGACCGTCCGCGGTGTCGCGCGCGGCGTCATCGGCGTGGCCTTCATTCAGACAACGCTGGCGGGCATCGGGCTGGTGGTCGCCGACATTCCGGCCGCCGGTATCTGGACCCTGGCCTGCCTGCTGCTGGCGATCATCCAGCTGGGCATCGCGCCGGTCATGATCGGCGCGATCATCTACATGTTCTCGACGGCCGACACGCTGCCCGCCGTGATCTTCATGGTGTATGCCCTGGTGATATCGGCGAGCGACAACGTGCTGAAGCCGATCCTGATGGGTCGCGGACTCGACGTTCCGATGCTGGTCATCCTGGTCGGCACCATCGGCGGCATGCTGCTGCAGGGAATCGTCGGACTGTTTATCGGCGCGGTGATCCTGGCACTGGGCTACAAGCTGTTCGTCGCCTGGGTATACGACACCGACCCGGAGACGGAAGACGCTACAACTGCTTCTTGATCGGCAGGATGCGATAGAACCCGACCGTAAAGCGCCGCCACCAGCCCGTCTGCGGTTCCTTGTCGAGGATGACCTCCTCGTCGCCCGCACGATCGACCCAGCGTACCTGGCCCTTGTCGTTCAGAATCACTTCATAGGCGTTCGCATCTTTATGTTCGTCGATCCCGGCGATCACCCCGCCTGCCAGCTCAGGCGACTTCATGATGACGCCGAGTTCGGTATTGATGTCGACGGAGCGCGGATCCCAGTTGAAGGAGCCCAGGAACAGCTCCTTGTCGTCGACGATGAAGCCCTTCGTATGCAGCGTCGCGAGGGCCGCTCCCTGCGTTCCGCGATCTACGCCGGATACTGTTGCATCTGAACGCACTTCGTAGATCTTGACCCCGGCCTTCAACAGCGGCTTGCGCGACGGCGTGTAGCCCGAATGGACGATGCTGTGATTATTGGCCGCTAGCGAATTCGTGATGATCGTGACCTGGACACCGCGCTCCTGCAGCCCCGTCAGAAAATCGATGCCCGACTTGAGCGGCACGAAATAGGGCGAGATCACGGTCAGGCTCTCCTCCGCCCGCATGATCGCCTCGCCGAGCGTCGTCGTGATGTTTTCGGCCTCAGCCGCCAGTTTCTTGTCGGACTTGTCCGGTGAATCGTAAGCGAGTTCATACGGCGCCATCGTGAACTCGCCGATATCCGTATCGGTCACATCCTGCAGGGTTTCCTCGAATGCGTCCGCATACTTGGTTGTCTTGAGCTCCTCCACGACCTCGACGATGCGCTGACGGAGCGCCACCATCGCCGCGTCCGGATCGTCCGGCATCTTCGCGAACGCCGGCAGCGGCAGAGCCGCGCGGCTATTCCAGTAGATATCAAACATGTCGGACACCTCACGCACGACCGGCCCGATGGCCACGACGTCGGCGTCGCCGAAATTGACGTCCTCGCGTGCCGCAAAGTACTCGGCGGCAATGTTCCTGCCACCGACAATCGTAATCTGGTTGTCGGCCGTGAACGACTTGTTGTGCATGCGCCGGTTGACGCGACCGAACTCGGTGATCGCCGAGGCGCGCGAGCCGCGGCCCGAGAACGGGTTGTAGATGCGCACCTCGAAGTTCGGGTGCGAGTCGAGCGCCGCCAAGCCCGCGTCGTAGCCCTGGGTCTGGATATCGTCCAGCAGCAGGCGCACGCGCACGCCGCGGTCAGCCGCTTCCAGCAACGAACCGATGAACGCCACCCCGATCGAATCGTTCGTGATCAGGTAGTACTGCGCATCGATCGCCCGTTCGGCGTGCTTTGCCATCAGGAGCCGGGCGGCAAGCGCCTCGATGCCATCGGTCAGCAGGGCGAAACCCGACTCTCCCGGCGCGAACTTGGCGCCCTCATTGATTCCCCCGGCGAGGCTCGTGTTCCGGGTATCGCGGATCGCCGTGCTGTCGGTCTTCGGGTAATCGAAGTCGACCGACGTACACCCGGCGAGAACGAGTAGCAACGCCGCGAACAACCATGTCCTAATGCGTATCGGAGATGTCAGCATCGTGCGGCTCACTCTGCAGGAATTGTCGCCAGTCTATTACGGAACTATCGTCCGCGCACTGTGCCTCAGGAACTCGGCGTCGCCGCGGTGGCCGGCGACGCCTCCTGCGGATACAGATGCACGTCGCGCTGCGGGAACGGAATCGACACACCTTCTGCATCGAAGCGCATCTTGACCTCGCGCATGACATCCCAGTAGACGTCCCAGTAGTCGTCCGACTTCACCCACGGGCGTACGATGAAGTTGACGGACGAATCGGCGAGTTCATGCAGACGGATCGTCGGCTCCGGGTCGTCGAGCACCTTGTCGTGGGCATCGATGATTTCGTTCAGGATCTTCTCGACCTTCGGGATATCGTCGGTGTATGACACACCGAACACGAGATCGACGCGGCGTTGATTCTGCTCGTTCAGGTTCTTGATGACGCCACCCCAGATCATGTTGTTCGGCATGACGATGGTCTGGTTATCCAGTGTCAGCACCGTCGTATTGACGAGACTCATCGCGCTGACCTTCCCGAACACGCCGCCGACTTCGACGACGTCGCCGACGTCAAACGGCCGGTAGAACAGGATCATCATGCCCGACGCGAAGTTCGACAGAGTATCTTGCAACGCGAAACCGATCACGAAGCCGGCGATACCGAGGCCGGCGAGCAGCGGACCGAGAGAAATGCCCAGCTGCGACAGCGCGATCAGCACCCCGAGGATCAGCACCGCATTGCCCGCGGTCGATACGATCATGCGCTTCAGCAACAAAGAGAGCTGTAACTTATAGGTACTCAGGCCTCGTTCTACGAGCTTTTCGACGATCCGGGCCAGCTTGCGAAACACGTAGATGATCAGCAGGAAGAGCAGCACCTGGAAGAGGAACGTCGGGCCCTCCTCGACCACGTAGTCGAGCGCCGACTGGCCCCAGCGCGACACCAGGTTGCGGATCACGGCGAAATCGAAGGCATCCGTCGTCAGCGCGCCGGTCGCCGTCAGTATCTGTTCACGATACTCTGCGGTGTCGAGTTCCACGAGTTCCATTTGTCCAGCGACCCGCTCGAGCGCCTGCGCGGACTCGCGCACGCGTCCTTCGGCAACGGTCACCTTGGCCTTCAGCTCGGCGTCGTCCGGCAATGCGTCCAGGCCCGCGCGCAGGCCCGCAGCATCGTCGACAGAGAGTTCGAGGAAAACAGATACATTGGTTGCTCTCTCTTCGAGCACCGCCTTGATGGCCGAGATGTCGTCCGAGAGATCGATACCCAGATCGTCGGCGAATTCGAGCCCCGCCAGGTAGGTGTCGAAGATGCGATCGGTCGTCGCCTGAATATCGAACAGCCTCGCGTAGCCGGCTGCCTGCTCTGCAGCCGACAAATCGGCCGCCGGCAAGACTGCTGCCGCGCGCATCCGTCGCCAGGCTTCACCGCCGACCTCACCCTGATCCTGGAGGATACGGGCCGCCAGCCCTTTAAAATCATCGACATCGAAACCGGAATTCTGCGCGTCGACGACCGCCCGCACGAACTTGTCGCCGTCTTCCAGCAGCTCGACCGTGGCTCGATCGAGCCGCGCACCATAGATCAATTGTTCGGGACGGCCCTCGTTCGTCGCGAGGTTCGCTTCGAGCTTGCTAATTCGCTCCCGACGTTGGCCGATCGCTTCATACAGCGTTTGCAGCTCGGCGGCGGTCTCCTCCGGCAAGGGCTGCGGCTCGGCAGATTCAGCAGGCTCGGCATCCTGCGCGCCCGCCACGGGCGCAACCGCCAGGACCATCGCAACGACAATAACCAGGTACCAGGGCTGCATACCCTCGGACGTCGATCTGTTCTTCTGCATGACACGCTCCACGACTCGGATCGGGCATGATTGCGCCGCCCGCGAGCGCGTATGTTAACCGCAGTCACCACCTCGCGGCGATAGCTTGCGCATGTGGCCGATTGCTCTCAACATCGGCGCACCCATTCTGAAATTCGCTTCGGGAAATGTCATGTCCAGAGGTATCCCCACCGCGGCCGCTTGCGCCGTCCTGCTAGTTGCAGTCTGCCTCGATGCGCTCGCCACCGAGCATGCCAAGGAGCCGCCATCG
>JBLYYV010000124.1:0-13330 GCA_048550095.1 Gammaproteobacteria bacterium | reverse complement strand
CTCGCCACTTCGGTCAGGGTTTTCCGGGAAAACTTTTCGGGAGTCTTCGAGCGAAAAGTTCCTTCCCGGAAAATCCGCAATCCGTGCACGAGCCGAATCGCGCCACCGCTCGCCTCCCCGATACTTCGATACATCGAATACCGACCAAGCAACACGCAAAAAGGGGCCCGTCGGGCCCCTTCTGCACTCGCTGTCGAGTCGGGTCAGGCGACTTTGATGTCGATCGCTTTCGGCTCTACCACTTCGGTTTTCGGCAGATGCACGGTCAACACGCCGTCCTTGCTCTCGGCAGAGATCGCGGTTTCATCGACGTCAGCGGGCAGACTGAAGCTGCGCGCAAACGAGCCGTAGAACGATTCGATGCGGTGATGCTGTTCGTCGTCCGACTTGGACTCCATGCGCCGCTCGCCGCTGATCGTGATGACGCCATCGTTGACCTTCACTTCGATGTCGTCCTTGGACACCTCAGGCAATTCAGCCTTGACCAGGTATTCCTTGGCGTTCTCGGAGATGTTCGCCACGGGTCGCCATTCAGTGCCTTCGGCGTCGCTCGCCGGTGCCGCGGTGCGTCGCGAAAGTCGATTGTAGCGATTGAAAATGTCGTCGAATTCCCGCAATGGGCTCCAGCTTACCAATGTCATGTTCAACCCTCCTCAGGTCCATAAATCCATTTACAGCGTCGATCAACGCCTCCATGCCATGACATATGGGGACCGGCTCCGGGATTTCAACACCGCTGCGCAGCGCGGATTCTGTCGAACGTGACTCAGGCTACCTTGGCCAGTGCGGCCTGCAGCGCCTCGATCAGGTCTTCCACGTCCTCCAGGCCGACCGACAGCCGGACGAGGCCGTCCGTTATGCCTGCGGCAGCCCGCTTGTCCGGTTCGACATCGGAGTGCGTCATGCTCGCCGGATGTGTGACCAGGGACTCGACGGAACCGAGGCTCTCCGCGAGACTCCAGAGTTCGATGCAATCCATCAGCGCCTTGCCGACAGACAGCCCGCCGCGGATCTCGAACGACAGCATGGCGCCGAAACCGCTCGCCTGGGTCTTCGCGAGTTCGTACTGGGGAAAGGCAGTCAGCCCGGGGTAGCAGACCGATTCGACGGCCGGATGGTCGTCGAGGAATTCGGCGATCTGTTGCGCATTCGCCGACTGGCGTTCCATGCGGACCGATAGTGTCTTGCTTCCCTGCAGCGTCAACCACGCCACTTGGGGCGACATGATCACGCCGCTCGCGTTCTGCACGAATCGCAGGGCCTCGTCCGCCTCCGCCGTTGCTGCGACGACCGCGCCGCCGACGGTCGCGTTGTGTCCGTCGAAATATTTCGTCGTGCTGTGCACGACCAGGTCAGCGTCGAGTTCGAGCGGGCGCTGGAAGTACGGCGTCAGAAAAGTATTGTCGACTGCATGCAGAATCTTGCGCTCGCGTGCGATAGCCGAGATCGCGCGAATATCTGTCAGTTTCATGGTCGGATTGCCCGGCGTTTCGGTCACGATCAGCGTCGTGTTGTCGCGCAGGCTATCGCGCACGACGTCCGGGCTGGACGTATCGACGAAACTGAACTCGACCCCGAATCGCGCGAAGATCTTGGTGCACAGGCGATAAGTGCCGCCGTAGATGACATCGGATAGCACGACGTGATCGCCCGCTTTCAGAAACGTCGTCAGCAGGCAGTTGATCGCCGCCATGCCGGTCGCATAGCACGTGCAGTCGGCGCCGCCCTCGAGGTCCGCGATCCGCATCTCGAGCGCGCGGACCGTCGGGTTGCCGGAACGCGAATAGGAATAGCCCTTGGACAGGTAGGCGTCCACCGACTCCTGAACATAGGCTGTCGTCTGGTAGATCGGCGTCAGGATGGACCCGGTGACCGGGTCCGGTTCGACGCCCGCGTGAATCTGGCGGGTACTGAATCGCATGGCTTTTCTCCGAGCGGCATTCTAACGTTTCCACCGCCATTTGTTAGTATCCCCGGAAACCCGAACCGGAGGGAGCTCGATGACGGACAGCGCATGGCAGATATTCGATGTCGATGAACTCGCCGACAAAGTGGCGGGCGATGAACCTCGTTTCCATGAATTTCTCCGCGTACCGACGCTGAGCTCGGCCGTCTATCGCTTGCCGGCGGGCTCGAAGGACATGCAGGCGCCGCACCTGGAGGACGAGATCTACGTGGTGCTGGAAGGCCGCGCGCGTCTGCGCATTGGCACCAAGGATCACGATGTCGGCAGGGGCTCGATACTGTTCGTGCGCGCGACCGCCGAACATTCATTCTTCGATATCGAAGAAGACCTCACGCTGCTGGTCTTCTTTGGCGCAACGCCCTGACAGCCAACCGATCCGCGCAGTCGGCGAGCCCGCAGGCCGCGTCTTTCGACGTCAGAACTGGTCTTCGGCGAGCCCCATGATGGAATCGCTACCCGCTTCGATCGCCCGGCGATAGGCCGTCGTCAGCGGCAGAACCTGCTCCGCATAGAATCGCGCGGTCACGATCTTGGCCTCATAAAAATCCGAATCGTCGGTGCCTGCATCCAGCCGGTCGGCGGCAATGACGGCCGCGCGACCGAGATGCCAGCCGCCGAGCAATGAGCCCGCCAGCATCAGCAAATTGAACGATATTGCCCCCGGCGTGGCGGGATCTTTTGTCCCGTTGGCGAATAGCCACTCGGCGGACGCCTGAAGGTGGCGGGCGCCCTGCCCGACGAGCTCGCGAATCGGAGCCAGCCGGTCGTCGTGGCGCGCAAAGTCACCGTCCGAGGCCATCACTTCCGCAATCAGTGCCTGCAGGGCCGCGCCTTTGTCGCGCAGGATCTTGCGGCCGACGAGGTCACCCGCCTGAATACCGGTCGTGCCTTCGTAAATCGTCGTGATTCTCGCGTCGCGCATGTGCTGGGCAGCGCCGGTCTCCTCGACATAGCCCATGCCGCCGTGCACCTGCAAGCCGATGGAGGTGAGCTGCTGACCCATTTCAGTCGACCAGCCTTTGACGATCGGCGTCAGCAGTTCGACGCGAGCCATTTCACGCGCGCGCACGTCAGCGTCCGGATGATGATGCGCGCGGTCGAGGTGCCCCCCGGCAACATCGGCCAGTCCCCGCATGGCATCGATATAGGCTTTCATGTGCATCAGCATGCGTCGGACGTCCGGGTGATTGATGATCGTCACCGCGCCGTTGCGGTCGCGCCCCTGAACCCGGTCTTTCGCGTATGCGAGCGCCTGCTGATATGCGCGTTCCGAGATTGATACGCCTTCGAGCCCGACGGCGAGCCGCGCGTGATTCATCATCGTGAACATGCATGCAAGGCCTTGGTGCAATTCGCCGACCAGATAGCCGTACGCCCCATCGAATGCCATAACGCAGGTCGGGCTGCCATGGATACCGAGTTTGTGTTCCACGGAGACGGCCTTGACGGCATTGGCCGCACCGATCGAGCCGTCGGATTCGAGCAGATACTTCGGTACGGCGAACAGCGACAGGCCCTTTACGCCGTCGGGCGCGCCTGGCGTCCTGGCGAGAATCAGGTGAATCACGTTCTCGGTCATATCGTGATCACCCCAGGTGATGAAGATCTTCTGGCCGGTCACGCGATAGCCGTCACCATCCGGCTCGGCCATCGATCGAATGGCCGCCAGGTCCGTTCCGGCCTGCGGCTCGGTCAGATTCATGGTGCCGGTCCATATTCCGGTCATCATCTGCTCGAGCACGAGCGCCTTCAGTGCAGCATCACCGTGCTCTTCGACCGCGCGCGCGGCACCATGAGTCAGCAGTGGGCACAGCGACCAGGCGAGACTGGCGGACTGAATCATTTCCTCGACGCCCAGACCCACCAGGTAAGGCAAACCCTGGCCCCCGTGGTCCGCAGACATCGAGACCCCGGCCCAACCATCGTCCGTATATTGGCGATAGGCCGCCTTGAATTCTTCCGGCACGACCACGCCGTCGTTCTCGACCCGCGTACCCTGCTCGTCGCCGATTCGATTGAGCGGCGCGACGACTTCTCCCGCCAGCTGCGATGCTTCTTCGAGCACGGCCTCGACGAGATCCGGAGTCGCTTCCTCGAAGCCGGGAAGTTGATTGATGTCTTTGAGGCCAGCCAGTTCACGCATCGCGAACAGCATGTCTTTGACCGGCGCCTGGTAATCGGACATTTGCGAGGTCTCCTCTGTAGGGACCGCGTATTCTATCAAGCGAGGACGCACTTCGGCCCCGGTAATTTACGCAAGGGGGTGACATAAATCAGTCGCTCGCCCCCCTTGAGCCCAGTCGGAAAACGCCCGATTCCTTGCCCAGCCTCGCGCGGGAGGCCACAATCCACCGATGAGCGGCCACGAGAACACATTCGTCCTGACGATCATCTGCCCGGACACCGTCGGTATCGTCGCCGCGGTATCGGGCTATCTGACCGAGCAGGGCTGCTTCATCGAGCAATCCAATCACTTCGGCGACCCCGATACGCGCTGCTTCTTCATGCGCACGCGATTCTCGCCCCGGGACAAGTCCTTCAGTCGCGGCAGCTTCGAACGCGGATTCGCGCCAGTAGCCGACCGGTTCGAAATGAATTGGCATGTCTATGATCAGAACATTCTGCCTAGAGTGCTGATCGTCGCATCCAAGCATGATCACTGCGTCAACGACCTGCTATACCGCTACCGTACCGGGACTATCCGCATGGCGATTCCGGCCATTGTTTCGAATCACATGGATCTCGCGAGCCTCGCCGAGTGGCACCGCATCCCGTTCTTTCATGTACCGATTTCGCCGGATACGAAACCGGAGGCCGAGCAGCGACTGATCGACATCATCGAGGACACGAAAGCCGACCTGGTCGTGCTGGCGCGTTACATGCAGATCCTGAGCGACGATCTATGCCAGCGGCTGGAAGGACGCGCAATCAACATCCATCACTCGTTCCTGCCCGGCTTCAAGGGTGCGCGGCCGTATCACAAGGCGCACGAACACGGCGTCAAGCTGATCGGTGCAACCGCGCACTATGTGAGCCCGGAACTGGACGAGGGCCCGATCATCGAGCAAATGGTTGAACGCGTCGATCACACGCAAACGGTCGATGAACTCGTGGCGGTCGGACGCGACGTCGAGAGCATGACACTGGCGCGTGCCGTCAAGCTCCATATCGATCACAGGGTATTTCCCAACGGCAACAAGACCGTCGTATTCCGGTAGCGCCCTCCCGGGCGGGGACGGCATCAGCGGCGTAGCGCCTCCGCGGCCCCCAGCAGCGTGCGCTCGGTCGTCTCCCAGTCGATGCAGCCGTCGGTTACCGAAACGCCATATTGCAGCTGCGACAGGTCGGCGGGGATCTTCTGATTACCCGCAGCGAGGTTGCTCTCGAGCATCAGGCCGATAATCGGCGACCCGCCGTGCACCACCTGTTCCACACAATTACGGGCGACCACCGGCTGCACGTCAGGATCCTTGTTGCTATTGGCGTGGCTGCAATCGACGACGATGCGATCGGGAAGCCCCGCACTGCGCAATGCTTCAGCCGCCGCTTCGACATGTTCCGCATCATAGTTCGGCCCGCCGCTCCCGCCGCGCAACACGACATGACCATACGGATTCCCACGCGTTCTGAATACGGCCGGCCGGCCGTCCTGGTTGATGCCGAGAAAATGATGCGGCTGACGAGCCGACTCCAGCGCGTTGATCGCAACCTTCAGCGATCCGTCGGTCCCGTTTTTGAATCCGACCGGCGTAGACAGCCCGCTGGCCATCTCACGATGCGTCTGCGACTCTGTCGTGCGTGCGCCGATCGCTGTCCACGTGATCAATTCACCCATGTACTGCGGCATGACCGGATCGAGTGCTTCCGTCGCGGTCGGGAGGCCTTTCTCACCGAGGTCGAGCAGCAGCTTGCGCGCCAGTCGAATCCCCTTTTCCATGTGGAAGGAGTCATCCATATCCGGATCATTGATCAGGCCTTTCCAGCCGACGGTCGTTCGCGGCTTCTCGAAATACACCCGCATCAGGATGAATAACGTATCGGCCACGTCCGCTGCGAGCCGTTGCAACTTGTCGGCATACTCGTGCGCCGCATCGGCATCGTGTATCGAGCACGGCCCGACGACGACGAATAACCGCTTATCGGTCCCGTCGATGATGTTGCAGATCGTCTCCCGACTCTGCAGCACCGTCGACTCGACGGTCGCGCTCATCGGTAACGCTTCCCTGATCGCCTCCGGAGTCGGCAAATTAGTCTTGCTGACGACGTTGACGTTGTAAATCTTGCTGCTCATTTCATTCCTAAAGGTCGAGTCACTCGCCCGGCCAATTCACACTGCGGCGGGCGATGGCGGTTCCGGGCGCGCAATTCTAGCAGCTCGACGCGGGCCGGGGTCATCATTGCCGGATCGTGCAATTTCACTGATGGGTGGCGCAAACCCGGATTATTCATGACAATACCGAAATGACGTCTTCACCCGCGAAAATCCGGTAATGGTGCGCAAACGCAGGCTGCGCGCCCGGCAGATGCTGGGCAAGTACAGAATCGAGAAGCGCCTCTCAGACGGGCCACGTGCTGCGGTATACCGTGCCTATGACACGATCCACGGCACGAAGGTCGCATTGAAGATCCCCGATCCGGACATCATGGACGAAGACTTCCTCGATGAATTCAAGCGCGAAGCCCGGCTCGCCGTGCGCATGGAACATCCAAACGTCCTGCCGATACAAAACGCCTGCTTCATCGACGACTACTTCGTCATCGCGATGCCGCTCGGTATAGAGACGCTGGCTGATCGCATGACCCGCAGGATGTCCACGGAACTGTGCATGAACTTCACGCGGCAGGCACTCGCGGCCGTCGCCCACGCGCACAGCGCCAAGATCATCCATTGCGACGTCAAACCCGAGAACTTCATCATCTTCAAGGACAATCGCCTGCGGTTGACCGATTTCGGATTCTCCAAGATCGCCCTGCGCTCCGTGCGCAAGGCGTCAGGCTCCGGCACGGTCGGCTACCTGGCCCCGGAACAGGCGCTCGGGCGGCCGATGTTCCAGTCGGATGTGTTCGCGCTCGGTCTCGTGATCTACCAGATGTTCAGCGGCCAGCTACCGGAATGGCCTCACGAATGGCCGCCGCCGGGGTACTCACGCATTCGCAGCAAGCTCAAACCGAAAACTCTGCGGTGGCTGCGCAAGGCAATCGAGTTTCGCCCCAGGGACCGCTACAAGAACGCTGTCCAGATGGAGCGCGCCTTCGACCAGATCCACGTGAAACGGGTGAGGCGTGCCCACTAAGCGGGACGACGCTTCAATTCATCGCGGCACTCTGGACCGCGAACGTTTCTATGTCGGCAAGCACGACGCCGAACTCGATCACTACACGACGACGCTCGGTCAGGTGGCGACTGCGTCGATCGGCGACGTGACGAAGAACGGACCGAACGAAGACTCCGCAGCGATCATCCCGGTCAACGACAACTACATGGTGCTGATCGTAGCCGACGGCGTCGGCGGCATCATCGGCGGGCGCAAAGCCTCGAATCTGACGATCGAGACGATCAGCAAGTCCGTGAACAGCATCGACGAGACCAATGGCGGAAGACTGCGTGGCGCAATCCTGGACGGCATCGAGGCAGCTAATCAGAAGATTCTGGATCTCGGCACCGGGTCAGCAACGACGCTCGCGCTCGCAGAGATCGGGCCGAGCTACGTTCGCACCTATCACGTCGGCGATTCGATCCTGATGCTCTGCGGACAGCGCGGCAAATTGAAACTGGTCACAACGCCGCATTCGCCGGTCGGCTTCGCGATGGAAGCGGGATTGCTGAATGAGAAAGAAGCGCTCCAGCATTCTGAGCTGAACCTGATCTTCAATGTCATCGGCTCGGCGGACATGCGCATCGAGATCGGCTCCGAGACGCCGATCGCGCCCTGCGATACGCTCCTGCTGGCGAGCGACGGACTGACGGACAACGTCATGCAGGAAGAAATGATCCGCTCGATCCGCAGCGGCCCGCTGGACGGTGGGCTGCATAAACTGACGGATCTGGCGCAAGGAAGGATGGCAAACGATGTCGACGGGAAACCGTCGAAACCGGACGACTACACGGTCGTCCTCTACAGGCCGCGACGGAAACAACGAAAGAAGAAGACCTGAACGGTCGCGGGACCGCGGCGATCGGTTAGCTACCCGCCCTCAACGCGATCGACAATCGCCGTGGCATCCGCGCCGCGCGCCTGCTCACTCGGCGGAAAACGGATCTCAACGCTAGGACCCGGCCGCCGCCATGGCACCGAAGTGCGAGATTGCCAATTGCTTCGCGGCGCTGAAATCATTTTTGCCGCTACCCAGCTTCGGTAGCTCGTCGACCGGAACAAACGCCGACGGCCGCATCAGCGTGGTCAGTTCAGACGAGGCAACGAGCTGCTTGAGATCGGTTTCGCTGATTCCCGGCGTATAGAGCAGCACGACTTGCTCGCCCTTCCGCGGATCCGGGATTGCCGTTGCCGCCACCTCGACATCCTCGGGAAGCAACGTCGACAGCGCCGTCTCGATCGCCCCCAGGCTGATCATCTCGCCACCGATCTTCGCGAACCTCGAAAAACGGTCGACGATCGTCAGGAATCCGTCCTCATCGACGTGACCCTTGTCACCGGTCTTATACCAGCGAATGCCGTCGATCTCGACGATCGCGTCGGCCGTGCGTTCCGGATCGTCGAGGTAGCCGACCATGACCTGGCTGCCGCCGAACATGATCAGGCCATCCTCGCCAACCGGCAGCTGCCTGAGCGTATCCGGGTCTACGATTCGAAAACTGCCGCCCGGCAGCGGCATGCCGACCGTGCCGATCTTCGACCCGTACTGGACCTGAAAGTCGCTGGAGTCCAGGCGGTCAGGCACGTTGACGCTGGCAACCGGCGTCGTTTCGGTCGTGCCGTAGCCTTCGTAGATGTCTTTGCTGAACTTCGTCTTGAACGCTCTGCGGACCTCGGGGTCGAGTTTCTCGGCGCCGGCCACCACCAGCCGCAGAGAGTCCAGCATCAGAGGATGAATGCGTTTGTTGCGATTAAACAGCCGCAGGAACGTCGATGTTCCGCAGAACACCGTCGCCTGGAACCGCGCGATCGCCTTGGCGACGTTCTGCACGTCGGTCGGATCCGGGTGATACGCCGCCGGGATACCCTCGACGACCGGCATCAGGCCGGTCACGGTTAGTCCGAACGCATGAAACAGTGGCAGGGTCGACATGAAACAATCCTGCTCGCGGACGTCGAGCACATCCGCGACCTGCTTGATGTTGGCCATGATATTTCGATGACTCAGCACGACACCTTTCGGCTCGCCTTCGCTGCCGCTGGAAAACAGGATCGCGGCCGGATCGTCGAGGTGCAGGCGGCGGCCGTACAATGTCCGCACCATCCACAGTGGCAGAAACCGCGATGCGATCAGCGCGAACAATTTGCTGAATCCGCCGATCTCATCGCGCACATCCTCGAGATAGCAAACGCGTACGTCGACGAGCAGTTCATCGACGTCGACGCCTCTTCCTGCAAGCTTCTTGCAGAAGCGTCGCGACGTATAGACGCTGACGATGTTCGCCTTAGCCAGCGCCGCCCTGATCGCTTTGACACTGGCCGTATAATTCAGGTTAACGACGGTCTTGCCGAGTAACATGACCGCCAGGTTCGCGATAACACCGGCCGAACTCGTAGGCAGCAACAACCCGATGTTCTTCTCCCGGCTGCGCCTGGCCACCTGACGCGAAATCAATAACACGGCGATCAGCATGCGATAACCGGAGATCGTCGAATTATCGATGGCATCTCCGACCGACAGGTTGTCACCTTCCTTGCGCGCCGTCTTCATCCAGGCATGGGGAATCGGTTCGAGCGAAGATGCATAGTGCTCCCACGCCTCGATCGACAGGTCGAAGATTTGCTGTTTCAGCATCGGCGCCGGGGTATCGATCGGCAGCGTCCGGCCGAATGCGCAGACCACATCGCGTCGCAACTTGCTGTCCCGAGTCTTGCGCAACCACGCGCTCGAGCGGGAGAAGCGGCTGCCCCACAGGCCCCGGAGGTAGAACGGCACGATGACGCCGTCGACGCCTTCGACGGCGCGCTCGTAGCCACGCTTGAATTCACCGAGCTGACCGTTGCGGCTGATCGCGCCCTCAGGAAACAGGCAGACGACCTCCCCTTGATGCAGCAGTTCATTGATCGTTTGCAGCGCCTCGGTACTCTGCCCCGCCGCGATCGGCACGACGCCGAAGAAGTCCATGAACCACTTGAGATACCAGCGCTGATAGATCGCACGGAGCATGACGAAACGCACCGGCCGTGGGCAGGCGATCTGCACGATCGCCCAGTCGAGCCAGCTAATGTGATTGCCGAGCAGTAACACGCCGCCCCGGTTCGGTAGATTTTCGAAGCCGACAACTTCGATGCGGTTCGTTACAGCGAAGAGCCGGCTGATGACGTAACGCACCAGTGATTGCGGCAATCGGTAGATCGTGTACAGGCTGCCGGCAAATGCGACCAGCGTCAGCAGGGTGAACAGCCCCGCGCGGCTGGCACCAAGAACAGAGAACATGATCGTTAGCGCCAGGAACAGCAGCATGACGACGTTCTGGATCCAGTTGTTGCCGGCCAGGATCATGCCAAGTCGCCGCTCGTCAGCATGGAACTGGATCAGCGCATTCAACGGCACGATCAGCATGCCCCCGAACATTCCGAGCACCAGGAAGCCCAGGAACAGCAGGGATGTCGACTGAATCTGCGGCAGCAGGAACAGCGCGAAGGCAAAGCCGATCGAGCCGAGCGGAACCAGCCCGGTCTCGATGTAATCCCGCGATGCCCGACCCGCGATCAGTGAGCCGATAATGATCCCGATCCCTGACGCAGCCAGCAGCCCCTGCACCACGACCGTGCTGTCGATTCCGAGCGACTCCTTCGCATGAGCGGGGAACGCGGCCAGCACCACTTGGGACACCCCCCAGAATACGGACAAACCGACGATCGACAGCCAGATCGTCCGGTTCGACATGATGCTGCGCAGATTCGCGTTCAGGTACTTCCCGGTTGCGTACCGTTTGACGTCGAACTCTGCGGAAACCGTAGGCACATCGTGGATCGGCAGATTGAAGGTACTCAGAAATTCGAGCGTTGCGCAGCCAACGAGCACCCAACCCAATGGCGCGATGAGTCGCAGCAACTCAGACTCGTCCGCATAGCTGACGTCGGTCAATAGCTGCTCGAACAGCACGGAGAATACGAACGTGCCAAGCAGAATCGCGACGATCGTCGTAGCCTGCACGACTGCATTGGCAACGGCGATCCGTTCCTGTCCGACCAGCTCTTTGATGTAGCCATATTTGGCCGGAGAATAAAACGCGCTCTGCACGGCGAGCAGGAAAGTCATCGCGAACGACAACCAGAACCACCCGAGGTAGTAGAACAACGTGATGAACAACGTCAGGATCACGGCAATGCCCGCGCTGAAGCGAATGACGGTCGGTTTCTGCAGCCGATCGGATAAAAAGCCCGCCGGAGAAAACAGCATGACGAACGGCAGCAGGATCAAGCCATTGACGATCGCCGTCAGGATGACCTGCTCCTCGCCGTCATAGGTCTTAAAGACCGTGTTCTGGATCAGGATCTTGTGCCCGAGATCGACGAACGCGTTCAGGAACAAGACTGCGACGAATGCCGGGAATCCGTGAACTTTGAAGAGTTTGCCCATGGTTTCAGGAGGATATCCCACTCAAAGTCAGTTCACGAGGCGAAAATGACCCGCCCGATTCATCGACCATGATCAGCGCATCGGCTGCCTTCTCACCGAGCCCCGATTCCCCGAGTCGCGCACGGCGCGACGCGGAGCAAAACGCGGGCAGAAGCCGAACGCCTGAGCCAAACGCCATATCGTCCTGACCACAAAGAGCCCGGCGAGCCGCTTCGTTATTGCGGCCGGCCCGCCGCCCTGTAGAATGCCCCTTCCGACCCGAGGAGAACAACAAATGACCCATGAAAACACGATCAAACCGTTCGAGAAAGGCGACGTCTTCGTCGGCGCGACGCTGCTGAATAATCCGGACGACGATCACGCAGGCGACGGTCGGATCATCCAGTACGACGCCGACCTGAACGAGAAAGGCGTACTCTGGACCGAGGGCACGACACATCTGATCGGTGGCCTGAAATTTGGTCCCGACGGCAACCTGTGGGCCTTCGACAGCGCGGCGTATAAGGTCCTGCGCATCAGCCCGCAAGGCGAGCAACTGCCGGAAATCGATTTCGGGAATCGCTCGTTTTCCAGCGTCAATTTCCTGCCCGACGGCACGCTGGTGCTCGGCGAGCACCTCGTCGGCAACGAGATTCGACTCCCGCCAGATCGCCCGCTCGGCACGACGCTGCCGATCATGCCGGGAACCGACCGATTCGGCGACGGTCATGTTTTTCGTTTCGACATGGACGGTAAGCTAATCAAGGAATATGCGACGAAGACCCACGGCGGGATGCCGGGCTTCCTCGGCTGCACGTCCGCGACGCTGGCCCCCGACAACAAGACCCTGGTCTACTGCTCGGAGCTGGGCACGGAAGTCTCGCGTTATGACCTCGAAACCGACGAGCAATTGCCAGACCTGGTCAGCTATGAACCGAACGCCGGCGAAGTCGCCATCACCCCGTGTTTCTTGCCGGACGGCACGATGCTCTACGTCATGGCGAATTTCGGCAAGGGCTTTTTCCTGCAGACGCTTGACGCCGAAGGCGGCGTAACACGCACCTACGACATGCCCGGACCCGGCTGGGCCGCGCTCGGCCCGTCGATCGAAGACAACATGGCTTTCATCGGCAATTTCTTCACCGGCAGTTTCATGAAGTTCGACCTCGAAAGTGGCGCGGCGATATGCAGCGCGGATACGGGTGTCGAGCGCTCCCTGGCCGGGATCGCTCAATACGCCGGCTGACCGCTGCCGTCGGGGCACGCTGCAATGACTGAAGCAAGCGGATTACCCCAGCTCGACTTTGAGTATCTGCGCGGGCAGATTGTCGGCGTGGACTCCACATTTGCGACGCCGTTCGGCGATCGAATGATGGTGTACTGCGACTACACTGCTTCCGGCCGCTGCCTGCTGTTCGTCGAAAACTATCTCGAAAGCCTGCAGCGCAACTACGCGAATACGCACACCGAGGATGACATCACCGGCCGCAGCATGACCGCGCTGCTGCACGACGCGGAGTCGACGATCAAGGACGCGGTCAACGCCGGACCTGACGGACGGATAATCGCCGTGGGCACCGGGGCCAGCGGCGCAATCGACAAGCTTCAGCAGATCCTCGGCGTCGCCTGCCCGCCGGCGACGCG
>JBLYYV010000123.1:0-6877 GCA_048550095.1 Gammaproteobacteria bacterium | reverse complement strand
CACGCCTTCGATCAGCGTCTCGCCGATCGCCGCTTTACCCCAGGTGTACTGCATGAATCGGCGCGCCGGCTGACTGTCGACCAGCGGCGAACCGAGGCATACGACACGGTCGACCGGCGCATCGGGATAGCGGTTCAGCATGTGCAGCGACATCACGCCGCCCAGGCTGTGGGCAACGAGGTTGGCGCGGCCATCGATTTCGTCATCGAGAAACCGGCGCAGCTGCTCGACGCTCTGCTCGAGTCGGCCAGCGACGCTGCTATAGGAAAACTGCCTGACATCGAAGCCGTGCGTGTGACGCAGGCGGCGACGTAACAGCGTCATCTCGAGACCGGGCATCCACAGGCCGTGCACGCAGACGACGTTATTCGTCTGCGTGGTCAACTCTCTTTTTGTCGCACCCGAATACCCGCCTCACGCAGCTGCGCACTCGACACCGGTCCGGGCGCGTCGGTCAGCAGACAGGCGGCGGTCTGTGTCTTCGGGAAGGCGATGACGTCACGGATACTCTGCGCGCCCGTCATCAGCATGACGAGACGATCCAGGCCGAAGGCGATGCCGCCGTGCGGGGGACAACCGTAACGCAACGCGGTCAGCAGGAAACCGAACTTGGTCTCGGCCTCTTCCTCCGAGATACCGAGCGTTCTGAACACCGCCTGTTGCATGTCGTTCGAGTGAATACGGATAGAGCCGCCGCCGATCTCGGAACCGTTCAGCACCATGTCATAGGCACGCGACAGCGCGGCGCCGGGATCCTGTTCCAGCGCTTCGGCCTCGTCGACGCTCGGCGCCGTGAACGGATGGTGCAGCGCCGTCCAGCGCTTCTCGCGCTCATCGTATTCGAACATCGGGAAGTCAACGATCCACAGCGGCGCCCAGTCACCCTCAACCATCCCGAGGTCATGACCGAGCCGGTCGCGCAATGCGCCAAGCGCGTCACAGACGACGCTCGCTTTGTCAGCGCCAAAAAACACGAGATCGCCGTCCGCAAGCTCCAGTCGCGATACGAGACCCGCAACGGTTTCGTCGGGCAGGAATTTCAGTATCGGCGATTGCAGTCCGTCACGACCCGCGGCGACGTCGTTGACCTTGATATACGCGAGACCCCGCGCGCCGTAGCGGCCGACGTAGTCCGTGTAGTCGTCGATCTGCTTGCGCGTCAGGCTGCCGCCACCGGGAACTTTCAACGCCGCGACGCGACCCTTCGGATCCTGCGCGGGGCCGGCGAAGACCTTGAACTCGACGCCTTCCATCAGGTCCGCGACTTCGACCAGTTCCAGCGGAATGCGCAGGTCCGGGCGATCGTTGCCGAAGCGGCGCATCGATTCCTCGTAGGTCATGCGCGGGAACGGGTCCGGCAGTTGCACGTCGAGGACTTTCGCGAACAGGTCGCGAATCAGCGACTCCATCGTCGCCATGATTTCATCCTCGTCGATGAAAGACATCTCGATATCGAGCTGCGTGAATTCAGGCTGCCGGTCCGCGCGCAGGTCTTCGTCGCGAAAACACCGGGCGACCTGATAGTAACGATCAAAACCCGACATCATCAGCAACTGCTTGAACAGCTGCGGCGACTGAGGCAACGCAAAGAACTCACCGGAATGCGTACGGCTCGGCACGATGTAATCCCGGGCGCCTTCGGGCGTCGCGCGCGTCAGCACCGGCGTTTCGATATCGACGAAACCGTTCTCGTCCATAAAATTGCGTAACGTCCGAGTCACGCGATGACGCACGCGCAGGCGCTCGGCCATGTCTTCGCGGCGCAGATCGATATAGCGGTAACGCAAACGAATGTCTTCGTGTGCGTGTTCGTCGTGATGGAACGGCGGCGTCTCGGATTCGTTCAGAACCACGAGGTCAGTCGCCAACACCTCGACCTCGCCGCTCGGCAGGTTTGGGTTGACCGTACCCTCCGGACGCGGCCTGACCTTGCCCTTGACGGACAATACATACTCGCTGCGGATGCGCTCAGCCGTGGCGAAAATCTCCGGCGTATCCGGATCGAACACGACCTGCAGCAGGCCTTCTCGATCGCGCAGGTCGACGAAGATGACGCCACCATGATCGCGACGGCGGTGCACCCATCCGGCTACCTCGACTTCGGTGCCGATCGCGTCGGCATTGATCTGACCGCAATAGTGGGTTCGCATGATCCTGGGGCTCGTTCCGGTGGTGGTTTTGGGGCGGCGATGATAACCGGAAATCGGCATCAATTGGGGGCGTGAGGCCTAAATCGGGGCAGAAACCCTGTCCGCCTGCTCGCCAGCGGGCGCGGATTCGCCAGCGGGGGCCTATTCGCCGGCGGGCGACGCCGACCCGCCCGAGTCCGCAACTGCATGCTCCCGGCGAACCCAGTCGGGCACGACCACACCGAGCGAAACAACCATCTTCAGCGCCGATTCGACGTCCATGTCCAGCTCGATCGTGTCGGCCGCGGGCACCATGATGATGAACCCCGAAGTCGGGTTGGGTGTCGTCGGCACGAACACGCAGATGACGTCGTCCGTCGTGCGCGCCTGTATCTCGGCGAGATCGGTCGAAGTCTGGAAGCACAGGCTATAGACGCCTTTGCGCGGATACTCGATCAGCAGTACTTTTTTGAAGGCCTGACTGGTATTGGTAAACAAAACCTCGGCGAAATTCTTCGATGCGGAGTAAACCGATCGCACCAGCGGGATGCGATTCAGCAGGCTTTCCCAGAAACCGACGAACTGTCGCCCGATGAAATTCGCCGCCAGGAACCCGGTCAGCATGACGACGATAAACGTCAGCAAAATCCCGAGGCCGGGGATCTGGATGCCGATCAGGTTCTCCGGGCGATATGCGACGGGCAGCAGCAGCAACGACCGATCCATGATCCCGACCACGACGTTCAGAATGAACAACGTGATGCCGAGTGGCACCCAGACCAGCAGGCCGGCGACGAGATAGCGGCGTAGACGCATGAGGTTGATGTTATCCGGCCAGGCGCCTCAATGGCAGCCCGCGCGCGATCTCAATCCGAAGACTTCGAGCTGCCGGCCGACTTGCTAGTGCCGGACGACTTGTCCGGCACCGAGGACTTCGCGGATTTCTCTTCCTTCTTCGCGCCGGACGTCTTCTTGTCGCCGTGCAGGTTCCGCTGATTGTCCTTCTTGAAATCCGTCTCATACCAGCCGCCGCCCTTGAGCCGGAAGTTCGGCGCCGACAGCAGCTTCTTCAGCTTCTGCTCGCCGCACTCGGGGCAATAGGTCAGCGGATCGTCACTCATCTTCTGCAACACATCGAAGATGTGCTCGCAGGCCTGACATTGATACTCGTAGATTGGCATGGTTATTTATTCGTCAATATTTCAAATCGCTGGCGCGGGGTCAGAGTAAAAACTCCAGGAGTTTTTACTCTGACCCCTTCAGGCCGCCGCAGCCGTGTCCGACCGGAACACGATCTCCCCGTCCTCGACGTCGACCTTGACGACGTCGCCGGGACCCACCGTCCCGGCCAGTATCTCGTGTGCCAGCGGGTTCTCGATACGCTGCTGGATTGCCCGCTTCAGCGGCCGCGCACCGTAGACCGGGTCGTAGCCGGCCTCGGCGAGTTTCGCCACCGCGGCGTCGGTCAGCTCCATGCGCATCTCACGTTCGAGCAACCGCTGCTGCAGGTACTGTAACTGGATGCCGACGATCTCGGCAATCTGATCCTGTGTCAGCGGATGGAATACAACCATGTCGTCGACGCGGTTCAGGAACTCGGGCCGGAAATGCTGGCCGACGACGTCGATGACCGCGTCCTTGATGGCCGCATAGTTCTCGTCACCCGCCAATTCCTGAATGCGCTGCGAACCGAGATTCGACGTCATGATCACGACCGTGTTGCGGAAGTCGACCGTGCGGCCATGCCCATCCGTCAGGCGCCCGTCATCGAGCACCTGGAGCAGCACGTTGAACACATCCGGATGCGCCTTCTCGACCTCGTCGAGCAGGATCACGGAATACGGCTTGCGGCGCACGGCCTCGGTCAGATAGCCGCCCTCCTCGTAGCCGACATATCCCGGCGGGGCGCCGATCAGGCGAGCCACGGAGTGCTTCTCCATGAACTCCGACATATCGACCCGAATCAGCGCATCCTCGGTATCGAACAGGTATTCCGCCAGGGCCTTCGACAGTTCCGTCTTGCCGACACCGGTCGGCCCCAGGAACAGGAATGACCCGTTGGGCCGGTTCGGATCCGAGAGACCGGCGCGCGATCGCCGGATCGCGTTCGAGACCGCTGCGATCGCTTCGTCCTGGCCGACGACGCGCGAATGCAGCACATCTTCCATGCGCAGCAGTTTTTCCTTCTCGCCCTCGAGCATCTTCGCGACCGGAATACCGGTCCACTTCGATACGACCTCGGCGATTTCTTCCTCGGTCACGCGGTTCCGCAATAACCTGGTTTCCTGATGCTCGGCCGCGGCTGCGTCTTGGAGCTGCTGCTCGAGTTCGGGAATCTTGCCGTACTGCAGTTCGGACATACGCTGCAGATCCTGTGCGCGCCGGGCGGTCTCGAGTTCCGTCCTCGCGCGTTCGAGTTCTTCCTTGATATGCGTCGTGCCCTGCATCGCGGCTTTCTCGGATTTCCAGATCTCGTCGAGATCCGCGAACTCGGCTTCGAGCCCCGCGAGCTGCGTCTCGATATCGTCGAGGCGTTTCTTCGACGCGTCGTCCGATTCCTTCTTCAACGCTTCGCGTTCGATCTTCAGCTGGATGATGCGACGCTCGAGCCGGTCCATCTCCTCCGGCTTCGAATCGATCTCCATGCGAATCCGTGAGCCGGACTCATCGACGAGGTCGATGGCCTTGTCCGGCAATTGCCGGTCCGTGATGTAGCGATGCGATAGCGTCGCGGCGGCGACGATCGCCGGATCGGTGATCTCCACGCCATGGTGCACTTCGTAACGTTCTTTGAGGCCGCGCAGGATCGCGATCGTGTCCTCGACCGTCGGCTCCTCGATAAGCACCTTCTGGAATCGCCGCTCCAGCGCCGCGTCCTTCTCGATATTCTGCCGGTACTCGTCGAGCGTCGTCGCACCGACGCAATGGAGCTCGCCGCGCGCCAGCGCGGGCTTCAGCATGTTGCCGGCGTCCATCGAACCCTCGGCCTTACCGGCGCCGACCATCGTGTGAATCTCGTCGATGAACAAAATGACCTGGCCTTCCTGTTTCGACAGGTCGCTCAGCACCGCTTTCAGGCGTTCCTCGAACTCGCCGCGAAACTTCGCGCCGGCGATCAGTGCGCCGAGATCCAGGTTCAGGATGCGTTTGTTGCGGATGCCTTCCGGAACCTCGCCGTTGACGATGCGTTGCGCGAGCCCTTCGACGATCGCCGTCTTGCCGACACCGGGTTCGCCGATCAGCACCGGGTTGTTTTTCGTGCGCCGCTGCAGAATCTGGATGGTGCGACGAATCTCGTCGTCCCGACCGACGATGGGATCCAGCTTGCCCTGCTCCGCGCGCTCGGTCAGGTCGATCGTGTATTTCTCCAGCGCCTGACGCGTGTCCTCCGCGTTCTCGTCGTCGACCGTTTGTCCGCCCCGCAGGTCTTCAATAGCGGATTCGACGGCGCCACGAACGACGCCGGCCTCATCGAGGATCTGCTTCAGGTTGCCCTTGTCATCCTGGGCCGCGAGCACGAACAGCTCGCTGGAGATGTATTGGTCGCCACGATCCTGAGCAAGCTTGTCGCAGACGTTCAGCAGGCGCACGAGATCATTGGATATGTGGACTTCGCCCGGCGTGCCCTCGACCTGCGGCAGCTGATCCAGGGCCTCGCCCAGGCGCGACCTCAGCAAGTTCACGTTGGCGCCGGACTTGGTCAGCAGCGGGCGCACCGATCCACCCTGCTGATCGAGCAGCGCCGACATCAGGTGCACCGGCTCGATGAACTGGTGTCCGCGTCCGATCGCCAGTGACTGCGCATCGGCGAGCGCCATCTGAAACTTGCTGGTCAGTTTGTCCGTCCGCATCGCGCCGTGCCTCCCTCAGAAAGCCTTGAATTAACCAGAAAGTGGGGGCTATCGGACCACTTTCAAGCAGTAGGAAACCTCGGGGGTCAGATCTAAAGACCTGACCCCGCACACTCTCCAATCCTACCCCGCCTTTTCAGGTGTTTTCGGCCATCCAGATCAGCGTCGCCTGCCGGCCGGTCGCGCCGTCCCGCCGGTACGAATAGAACCGCGCGGAATCCGAGTGCGTGCACAAGTCACCACCATACACGCGCTCGACCCCCGCGCGCGCCAGGCGCAAGCGCGCCAGCTCGTAGAGGTCGAGCTGCCAGTGGCCCGCGCGACCCGGGATCAATGCGCCCGCATCGTCAGGCGACAGGGACCCGGCAACAACCTGATCAACTTCGTATGCCGCCGCGCCGATGGCGGGCCCGAACCATGCAAGCAGGTCGCCCGCATCGACCCCGCGGTCGCGAAACGCGGCGATGGTCGCCTCGAGCACGCCGGCGGCCAATCCGCGCCAGCCGCCATGGGCAGCTGCGACGGCGGTTCCCGCGGCATCGGTCAGCAGAATCGGCAGGCAGTCCGCCGTCATGACCACGCAGACGCGTCCCGGACGGCGAGTAATTGAAGCGTCGGCGGTCGGTGCCACCCGGTGCTTATCCGGATCGGCCGCGTCGAAGTCCGCGACGACGGTGCCATGCACCTGGTCGAGCCAGCCGGGCTGGGTGTCGATACCCGCCGCCCTGACCAACGCCGCCCGATTCGCCGCGACATTTTCTGCATCGTCACCCACGTGAATGCCGAGATTCAGTTCGGCATATGGCGCGTTGCTCGAACCGCCGGTGCGCGTCGTGCTGACGGCACGGACGTGGCCGGGTACCGGCCAGTCCGGTCGAATCAAGACGAGTCGGCGGT
>JBLYYV010000122.1:0-4823 GCA_048550095.1 Gammaproteobacteria bacterium | reverse complement strand
AGCCTGCCGAAGGGTTGCACGATTTATGTGATCAGTCGTACGCCGCCACCGGCCTGTTTTTCGAGATTGATTGCGAACGACCGGATCGCTCTAGTCACATGGCAGCAGTTACGCCTGACACCGGATGAAGTTGGCGACATCGTAAAGGAACGAGGGATCTCTGATCTGGACGCGAGTGAAGTCGAAAAGCTCGCATCCATGTGCCGGGGCTGGATGGCCGGACTGACGCTGTTGCTGCGGAGTGAGGGCAGGGAAGTCGGCGAGATTTTGGGGCGCGAGCGCAGTCCGCAGGTTCTGTTCGACTACTTCGCGGAGGAGATTTTTGCGCGACAGCCTCGGGAAAACCAGTACTTCCTGATGCAGTCCGCGTTACTGCCGGCGATAAACAAAAAGGCCGTCGTTGAGCTCGCCGGGACGGAAAAATTCTGGAAAACGCTCGTTAGACTGCACGAACAAAATTACTTCACGGATTATTTGACGGAGCCGGAACCCGCCTTTCAGTTTCATCCGCTGTTCAGAGACTTCCTCCTCAACCAGCTCGGGCGTCGTTTTTCCGGCGCCGAGCTGCGTGATCTGCGCAGGCATGTCGCCAGAATCGCCGAGTCCGCTGAGCAAACGGGCGTCGCAATCCGACTCTATTGCGCATCGCGCAGTTATCACGACTGTGTTCGGCTGCTCAACCAGGCCGCGCCGTCATTGCTGCGGCAGGGACGTGCCAGGACGCTGGATGAATGGATAGGGGTGCTTCCGATGTCGCTGGCCCGGCGCTTTCCGCGACTCGATTATTGGCGAGGTATTTGCCGCCTTTTCGACGATCCGGACATGGCGCTGGAGTTGTTTGAATCATCTTTTCGGGGCTGTTTGGCCGAATCCGACTTCGATGGCGCGCAATGGGCGTGGGCCGGCGGGGTCCATGCGATTCTGATCACCTGGACGGAGTTTCATCGGCTTGCCGAATGGGTTGCACGCGGAGAGAAACTCGTGGCCGCGGCGCCCGGCTTCGAGTCGACCGGAGTCGAAATCAGCTTCAATTACGCCATGTGCCTGGCGGTGATTTTCTCGCAGCCGGAGCATCAACGTCGCGGTGAGTTGGTCGATCAAACCATCAAGTTGATGCAGCGGCCGCAGAGCCTTTCGCAGCAACTGATGACCGGCAACCTGTTGCTGCAGCATCTCGCCTGGATGGGCGCGGTTGCGAAAGCGAGAATTCTCGTGGAGGTGCTGCGGAACCGGGTGCGTCAGGCGGGTGCTACGGACGAGCAGCAACTCAGCCTGCTTGCGGCGGAGGCGTCGCTCGGACTGACGACCGGCCAGCCCGTCGCGGCGTTGAATTTCGCCGAGGAGGGAATGGCGCTGAGTGAAGAAAGCGGCATCAGCGTATGGCGGCACAAACTCAATGGAGTCGCCGCGCATGCCAACCTGCTACTGGGACGCTGCGATCGGGCGCGTGAGTACTTGCGCGACGACAGCGACGGGTTACCGGCCACGCAGAATTTGCTGTGGTGGCACCATCACTGGCTATTTGCCTGGTGCGAATGGTTGTCGGGTCGGCCGCAAGATGCCCGGGAGCACCTGACCGCGGCCAAGTCGATACTCGAGATCGCAGGATGGCCCGACATGCCGACCGCCAAATACCATGTCGGGCGGGCCGCCGTCATGTTCGAGCTGGGCGACATCGATACGGCCAGGCGAAGCCTGGACGAAGCAGGGCGTATCGCGCGAAGAGTCGGCAGCGGGTTCCTGAGCCATCAATGCGCCATGATGGATGCGTTGTTCGCATTGGATGATGAGACAGAGGCATCCGCGCGGGCGGGAGCGCTTGCTATGGAAACCGGTCGGGAGTCCGATCTGCTCGTCGTCGACTGGTTCGACCGTCGCCGCATGGGCAGGTTATGCGCTCGGTTGCTCGACCGGGGAACCGAGACGCAGCATGTGCGCCGGGTGATCCAAGCACATCGATTGCCGCCACCCGACGTTGCCGAGTCCCTCGAGACCTGGCCCTGGTCGGTCAAGGTGTATGCGCTCGGCGGATTTCGATTGCTCGTCGATGGTCAGCAGGTGAGCGATGGCGCCAAGCGACAGAAAAAAGTCATCGAACTGCTAAAGGCCTTGATCGCGCGCGGCGGGACGCAGGTCAGCGAAGCGATCCTGTCGGAGTCCCTGTGGCCGGATGCCGAGGCCGACGCGGGGCATAATTCGCTCAAGACCAGTATTCATCGTCTGCGGCAACTGCTGGGCCGTTCCGATGCCGTGAAAACCGACAATGGTGGTTTCAGTCTGAATCCTGACTGCTGCTGGGTCGATGCCTGGGAGGTCGAGAAACTACTGCGACCCGGCGACTCGACCGGCACGCAACGCATCGACAGGCTGCGTCGCGGCATTGAACTCTATCGGGGCATGCTATTCGACGGCGATGATGACGCGTGGATGCTGAGTCTTCGCGAACGGCTTCAGGAGAAGGTGCGCGCCGCGATCGAGGAAGTGGGGCGTTACTGGGAGCGTCTCGAGGAATGGCAGTCATCGATCGAGATATACGAGTACGGTTTGACCCTGGATGCATGTGCCGAATCTTTTTATCGGCGTCTCATGGTGTGCCACGAGCAACTCGGGCACCACGCAGATGCAATCATCATTTACGAGCGCTGTCGCCGACGCCTGGACCGGCGACTCGGCGTTGCGCCGTCCCGCTCGACACAGGCACTCGCAAGAGAGATCCGGCACCATTAATGGTGCGGCGCCCGAGAATCGGATCAGTCAGGCGCGCTGAACGCCTATGATGACGCCGGTCGCGTAAGAAATTACCCAGATGATCCAGACGGGCACCGCGTACTTGTGGAACGAAGCCAGTATGTCGTCACGCCGGGTTAGTTTCGCCCACGTACCGACGACCGCCAGTATGGCCATCAACCCGAGGCCGAGGTTGCCGCTGATCGTATGGAAATCCCAGGTCGTTTTCCCGGCCGACAAACCCATCATCCTGGTCGCCGTGGCATCCGCGGCAAGTCCGATCCATAGCAGGACGATTTGCACCGTCCCGAGAACTTTCGCGCGCCAGTTGCTCCACACCGCGATCGTATAGACGATCAGGGCGGTGGTGATCGAGATGACCGAGACGAGAATGATCGGTTTCAATAGCGGGGGCCGCCGCCGGTCAGCGAATGACAGTTCGCACAGATCGCCAGGAACTCGCCATAGACATCCGTGCGGGCGTCCGTCGATTCAAGATTCCGACCTTTTGCCCCGACCGTCCGCGCTGCCTGAATCAGCTCTTCGACGCGCGGCTGTTTGCGCGGGTCCTTGGTCAGCTGGTCAGCATTAAGCTGGACTTCGGCGAGCAACCCGGTGCCGCTGTCCCACGCTCCGTCGGAGGGCCCGATCAATCCCGCCCACATCCGATCGGCGGCCCACAGGTGTCGCTGCATCTGCGTGACATTATTCTCGAGATCCTGCGGCGGCGGCTTGGCATAGCCAAAGGAAACACTGAAGCCCGATGCGAGATGGCAGTCACCGCAAGCCGCGCCGATTTCGCCGATCGCCATCGCGGCCGTTTCCAGGTCTGTTGCCTCGGCCGCGACATCGGCGAAGCGTCGCATGTCTTCCTCGTACGGGGCCCAGGCCGATGGCATGCCGATCGGCGCCTTGTGTTCCGCGAGCCAGGTCGCGGGTTCACGGGCACTTTCCAGGTCGCCTACGATCACTGCGGCTTTGAGTTCGATGACCCGGTCGAGGTGGCTATGCATATGCTCCGCTACCGCGGTCAGTTCGTCCTCGGACGTGTTTTCCGCGACGACGAGCGAAACGACGACGATAACAGCGACCAGCACGAGTCCGATGGCAATGGTGAGTTTTTGAGTCATTCTTGTCTCCTGGCGGCCTGGGCGTGCAGGCACGCAGCGCTGCCTATAATCGATGACGGCCAGCCGCTGGTCGATAGGGATTTGCCGTATGGCGCAGTCCCGGTTCTGATTGGCGGTGAAATCGGGCTTGCCACTCCCCCCGAAGCGTGGCCGAATAACGAATTATGACGGAACTGGCGCTGGCGGCAATTTTTTTCCTCGTGACGCATCTCGGCATCGCCGGGACGCCATTGCGTGGCATGGTCGTGCGGCTGGTCGGCGAGCGCATCTACCTCGGCATCTACGCGGTAATTTCGCTATTCGCGATTTCGTGGCTCGCAGACGCGTACAAGGTGGCCCCGTACGTCGAGACCTGGGGGCAGCTATACGGCCTGCAGCCGGCCGCCATGGCGTTGATGCTGCCGGCATTCCTGCTGGTCGTGATCGGCCTGACCACGCCGAGCCCGACGCTCGTCGGTGCGGAGGGTTTGCTCGAAAAAGCGGATGTCGTGAAAGGCATCCTGCGGGTGACGCGGCATCCTTTCCTGATGGGCGTCGCGCTGTGGGCGCTGGTTCACCTGATTGTCAATGGCGACCTGGCGTCGTTGATGCTCTTCGGCTGCATGTTCGTACTGGTGACGGTCGGTGCGTTATCGATCGATACGAAGCGCGTCGCGACGATGGGCGAGCAGTGGCGCGAGTTTGCGAATCAGACGTCGGTCATACCGTTCGTTGCGATCTTGCAGCGTCGCAATCGAATCGAGTTCGGCGAGCTCGGTGCGTGGCGCATCCTGCTCGCGATTGCAGCGTTCGCGGCATTCATGCACTTTCACGTGGACCTGTTCGGCGTCAAGCCGTTCGCCGGACTCGAGCAGCCGTTGCCCTGATCGCTATGGCGCGCCCGGAGAGATTGACTTGCCACCTTTGGCGGCCGCGTCCTCTCCCCATCATCCGCACCGCTTCGCGTTGCATCTGCTGGACCCGAGT
>JBLYYV010000121.1:0-3221 GCA_048550095.1 Gammaproteobacteria bacterium | reverse complement strand
GCGAATGCCGCGAGCAGGACCAGGGTCGTCGATGCGAGCAGCCGGACGCTAACGGAGCCAGGCCGGCGGGCCATCAGTCTCCCTCTTCGAATACCGGTACACGGTAGCCGCGGCCGCGCAGCGTCTCGATGAGACCGATGGACCGGTCCGGGTCGAGTTTCTTGCGCAGACGGGTGATCAGCACTTCGACGACATTGCTGTCGCGTTCGAAATCCTGGTCGTACAGCTGATCCGTCAGTGCCGACTTCGTCACGACCTGCCCGGCTCGCAGCAACAGAATCTCGATCAGCCGATACTCGTAAGCCGTCAGGCTTACATCGCGGCCGTCGACGGTGACCTGCTGCGAACCCGTATCCAGCGCGATCGGTCCGTGGCGAATGATCGGCTGGGCATGACCGGCCGAGCGCCTGAGAAGTGCGTTGATACGCGCCAGCAGCTCATCCAGATTGAATGGCTTGACGACATAGTCATCTGCACCTGCATTCAGACCCTCGACCTTATCCTGCCAGTGATCGCGCGCCGTCAGGATCAGGATGGGCAACGTCCGCCCATCGCTTCGCAGTTTTGCGACGAGTTCCGCGCCCGAACGATCGGGAAGCCCGAGATCGATGATCGCAAGCGCCGGATCGAAATCATTCGCGTAGTACTCGCCTTCGGCGAACGTTCCCGCCTCGTCGACGGTGAACTCGTGTCCGCGCAGGTTGCTGGCAAGCGACTCGCGCAGCGCCTCATCGTCTTCGACGATCAGCAGACGCATCGTCTACTTCACCTTGCCCGTCTTGCCGTCCACGACATAGGTGCGAACGTGCCCGTCGTCGGTCACGATCCTGATCTCGTGAACCACGTGGTGATCCTTGCCTTTCGTTTCGGCGCGCACGACCTTGCCGCCCGACTTGTCACGCACGAGCGCGATGGCCTCGTCGAGCGACACCGCCGGACCGCCATGCGAACCGGCCCACGCCGGCGGCTGGCCGGCCACCAGCAGCAGGACAGACACAGCCAAAGCTGCGCGGCGTAAACGTGATCGAGATCCCAGCATAAGAGTGCTCATTCTAAACCTGATTCGTTGAACCCACGCTGAACGGTGTCGCATCCGCGGGTGCTGCGCGTCATTCGACACGACTCTCCGTGCCCGACGAACGGTCCACCAAGCGGACGAGTTCGCGGCGCTTGTCTTCACCCGACCAACGCTTCTCCAGCGCCCAGAAAATATGCTTGCAAAACAACGTCTTGCCCGACAGGTTCAGTTTCACGTGATCCCACCAGATCCGCTTGCGCAACTCGGCCGGGATGTCCTTCTTTTTGCGCGAATATGCCCGGTAGGTCATCAGCGTGGTCAGCAGCAACAGCGGGTACAGCAATACGCCCAGGATGACCGAGGTCCAGCCGATCTGCGTCGTGACCCGATCCCGGGTTTCGAAACCGGCGATCGAGCATAGCGCCTGCAAGTGATGCACGCCCAGCAGGAACAGGTGGCCAAAGTAGATCCGATCGGACCGACCCTCGCTGAACCAGACGCTATCGAGCTCGGTCGGCGGCATACGTCGCCACAGGTCGGTCTCGAACAACATGTGCGAGACACGCGCGCGCGCATGCGACATGCTGGGTGTCGTCAGCAGCAATGTACCGCCTGGCTTCAGGACGCGGTTGAATTCGTTCAGCAGGCCAAGCTGGTCGGGCACGTGCTCGATACCTTCCTGGCAGATGACAAAATCGACGCTGCCGTCCGCCAGCGGCAGCGGCTCACCCATGTCGCCGAATTCCGCCTTCAGGCCGGGCACCTTCAGGAATTCGGGGAACAGATCCAGCGCGCGCACAACCGCCCCTTTCTTCTGAAATTCATAGCTCGCGCGACCGTCGCCGGCCGGGATATCGAGAACGTCCTTGCCCGACAGTTCCGGCAGGGCGCGAATGTACTCATAGACGAACGGGTTGATGCCCGTGACCGGAAACTGCAGCTCTTCGTTATCGGTCGACGCGGCCATGCGCGCTCCTCGCGATCGAAATCAATTGGTGCGGACGCTGAATTCGGCGAATGCCTTGAAGTCTTCGACCTTCACGCCCGTAACTGTGTTCTTGCGGTAATCGTAACCGACGCCGAGGTCGAGTTGACCGATCCAGAATATCCTGCGATGCACGAGGTTGAGATCGCGATAGCGTGTCTTGTTTTCTGCGGTCGAACTCGGCCGCGCATTGCGACGATTCAAGTTACCGATCGCGAACGTCGCATACCACGAATTGTTCTGTTGGCCGGTCAGCATGCCGCCGAGCGTGAAGACGCTGGAATCGCCATCGAAGCTGTGACCGATGGCCCGCCCCTTGTAGCGATAGCCGGTCGTGTAGGTCGTCGCATGGTTGTAAGCGCAACCCGGCTTACCTGGTCCGGAGTCGCCGCGAATGCTGCGATAAAAACGAAAATCACATTCCGTGTCGGACCACTCGAGGAACGTCCGCCATGTGCCGAGGCGCTCCGAGAAACCCGTCAGCTCTGCACCAGTCAGAATCAACCAGTCGGTCACGTAGAAGTTGTTCTCATCCTCGCCGATCCATTGCATGTAGAACGAGTAAGGCTGACCCCAGGCCTTGTCGGACCAGCGCAGGTCGACCCCAGCCATCTGGTTCGGATCGGAATCGCCGGAGTCGCCGCGAAACAGGACATCCATGAAAGCATCCACGCCGCAGGGCTGCCCGTCGCCGCACCACATCGCCGTGCGGCTGATGCCAACCTGAAATCTTTTGATCGGCCTGAAGTCGAGACGCATCGCAAAAAATTGCGCATTCGGCACGGCGCGCTCCTTCTCGAGGAAGCCATACATGACGGACAGGTCCCAGTGACCCATCCACCGCAACCACTTGGTCTTGAACGGCGTCGTCAGGTTACGCTCCAACATGAATGCCGGAATCGGCCGCGCGTTGTTGCTCAGAATCAGGCTGCTCTGCCACCCAGGGCCCCACCACCGATCGGTGATTGCTGCCGACAGCATCCAGTTGCCAAGAGCGACGCCGATGTAGCTGTCGTCGGCCCGCCATTCGTCGCCATCCTGCGGATCGCTGACCCACTGACCCTGCACGCTCGTAGCCCACCAATCGCCGGTATATTCGAAACCGATGCCGACTTCGCCTTTCTCGCGCGGGGTGTCCTCGAACGAACGATTCTGCACCGGATTCTCGGCGACCGACGCGTGTGCGTTCAGTCGTAAATGTCCGGATCTGGTTTCCAG
>JBLYYV010000120.1:0-6255 GCA_048550095.1 Gammaproteobacteria bacterium | reverse complement strand
GTCGGGTGGAGACCACGCATCGTGATGCGTGTGTCCTGCGAGGCGAAGCCCTGGTCGAAGGTCACGCTGGTATCCCACTTACTCACCGATTGGAGGTTGGCGATATTGAGTTTCTTCAACTCCTCTTCGTTGAGGACGCCGACGGAAATAGGGACCTCCTGCAGGTTCTCGTCGCGCTTGCGCACCGAGACAACCATCTCTTCGAAGTCCGGATCCTGTGCCCAGCCGGTCGTGGCGACACTGGCCAGCAGCAACCCCGTCGCCGCCAGCTTGAAGCGGCCCCAGTTTGAACAGCACGAGGCCGCCCGATGCGATTCGATCATGGTTTTCCTCCCGTCACTCCACAGATTGGAAGCCGCGCCCGTGAGCCATGTTGCTTGCTCGCAACACGCGGCCACCCCCAAGATGCCCAACAATCCGTAAAAAAATCAGTTCTGTCAACAATATTTCGCGTGCCCGTTGTGAAATCCGCAACAGTTACACCTGCAGCAGAATATCGACCGCCGCCCGCTCGCCGGATTCCATGGCGCCTTCCATGCCGAGCGCCATTTGCGAGGTGTGTTCGCCGGCGAAGTACACGCGCCCATGCGGCTTCGCCAAAGCGCCACCGAACTGGGTGATATGGCCGGGACCCATGTATGCCAGGTGCCCGCCCGTCCAGGCATTGCTGCTCCAGTTCTTGACGATCCACGGCTCGACGCGTCCGACCGTGCTCGGCCTGATGCGTGCAAGTTCGGCCGTGACCCCCTGCATCACCTGCTCGTCACTCATGCTGCGCCAGCGGGTATTGGCGGGACCGTTGATCGCGATCCACAGATGCCCGATATCTCCTCGAGTCATGTGCAGGACGGTGCCCAGGGACGTATCGGTCCACAACGACGACGGCAATCCATCTGCTTCCCAGAACGGTTCCGTGATCTTCAGGAACACGTCGGAGTGATTGCCATAGGGCGTTTTCTCCAACGCGGCCGCCTGCTTGCCGGACAGGACGGGACTCAGTTCCAGGCCGCGCAGCAACGGCAGCGGGATCGTGCAGATGACGAACTTCGACTTCCACGTCTTGCCCGAGCTGTCGCGGACTTGCGCGCCGTCCCCGTCGCTACCGATCGCGACGACCCGGGTATTCATCTGCACTTCGCGTTTCAGCAGGCCGGCCATGCCGTCGGTCACCAGACCCATGCCGCCGTCGAGATTACGCAGATCATCCAGGCCGCCCGAACTCTCGTTGAATTTCTGTGCGCGCAAGCGCCAAAGCAGCGACACGTTGTCGAGGCCGTCTGCTTCGAGGTTGGATGCGATCAGCCGCAGCATCTCCGGATCCGCGCCCTGGCCGCGCAGATACTCACCGAACGGAATGTCGTACTCGGCGGCCGTCGCCTCGAGCCACTCACCTGTATGCGAGAGCGGCGATGGTCGCGGCAGCAGCATGCCGCTCAGGAACAACGGCGGCGCATTGCGGGCCGGCCCGACCAGCTTGTTTGCGTCCGATGTTGCCCAGTCGGGCGCATTAACGGTCCGGCCGTTCACGTGATACGCGAACTGAATCCCGGCACCGGCCCACGGCAGCATCGGTATCTCCAGGCGCTGGACCATGTCCATGACGCGCGCGTAGGACTTGACGCTGAGTTCGCTACCGCCGGTGTCGACGTAGCCCGAGTCGTCGCGGTGCGTGTGGACGCGCCCGCCGACTCGATCGTTGCCCTCGAGCACGAGAACGTCGACGCCCTGTTGTTCCAGCAGAAAAGCCGCGTTCAGGCCAGCCAGACCGGCGCCGATTACGATAACCTGCGCATCGGGACCCGGACGGGAACAGGAGGTCAGCGAAACCGGCAAAGCGGCCAGCGCTCCGGCCGATCCGAGCATCTGAATCGCTCGCCGCCGATCGACCGGCTTTCCCGCCGGCTTGCGTGTCGGCTTACTCATACCCTGTCCCCCAAATTCCAAGAATCGCCGACCCGGCGCGCGGCGCGCTCGAGCCGGAGGATTCCGTATACTACTACTTCGTAAGTTATATTCAAGATCCCGCCCGTATTCGGGCGCGATTTTGCGTTTTTCAACCAAATTCATCTAGAAAAACATCGAGGCTTGGCAGTTATTCTACGCTAGTGTAGGTTAAGGTCTTCTGGCGGGTCCGAATCGGGCCTTTGATCCGAAGGACAACGAAACTTGAAACCCAAGCAGCGCAGGAACCGGCAGGCGACGGAGGCCGCCATACTCGACGCTTTCGAGCGCGTGATCGTTCGCGACGGTCTGGGCGCGGCGAATCCGACCTCCGTCATGCAGGAGGCGGGTTTCAGCAAGCCACTCTTGTATGACTACTTCGGCAACATGGCCGGCCTCGCCAAAGCGTGGACAGAAAACCATGAGATCTGGCCCGACCATGCCTACCCTGACGCCGACGGCGATGCGCAAGAATTCTCCGACTACCTGAAGGACTTTCTAATCGCGACGGCGAACGGGCTGCGCGACAATCCGGTCACCCTCGAGCTGCTGGCCGCCGAACTCGGCCCGAAGAACGAGTTCCAGCCCGCACTCGAAGAGAGCCGCCGCCGCTGGTTGCAGCAGAACATGCGCGGCATGCTGTCTCATGAAGAAATCCAGGAACCCGAAAACTGGAACCTGCTATTCGTCTGTTACAGCGCGATCGTCTACCTGGCCCTCAGATCGCGCCGCGATGCGCCACATGCTGGCCTGCAGCTGAATACCGACGCGGGCTGGGAAGAAGCCTTGCAGCACATCGAACAGCTGGTCGACGAGATGGCGCTGCTGGCGCGGCTCAAGCGCATCATGCGCACCGGTCAACGCACGACGCTCGCTCGCATGCTCGACGTGCTGGAGGAGCACGCGGAGACTTCGGATCGGGTCGATACGGCCAGCCTGCTGCCGAACGCTGCGCCTCGAGATAGCTGATTGTGCGGCCGCATGGCCCATAGCATAATCGGCGCCAGCCGGGGCACATGGTGTGGCCCGTATGACGCAGGCAGAAAGAAAATATGTCCGGGCAAACATTCCCGCTCCAAGTCCTTCCACAACTCCCCGAGAAAATCGCCCGACTCGAGGAACTCAGTTCGAACTTCTGGTTTAGCTGGCATCGGCCGACCCGGCGCCTGTTCAACATGCTGGACCACGAACTCTGGTGGAAGACCGCGCGCAATCCAAAAGTATTCCTGCGTTGCGTAGACCAGGGCATCCTCGAGACGGCCGCGACGAACGAGACGTTCCTCGGCGCGTATCGCCGCGTGCTGGTCGAGTTCGACGCGTATCACGAGCAGCGCCTCGCGAACTATCCGAACGAGCTCAGTGACGACGACCTGGTTGCCTATTTCTGCGCGGAGTACGGTTATCACGAGAGTTTCCCGAATTACTCCGGCGGTCTCGGCATCCTTGCGGGTGACCACTGCAAGACCGCCAGCGACATGCGCCTGCCGTTCGTCGCGATCGGTCTGCTGTATCGGCGCGGGTACTTTCGCCAGCTGATCGACGGGCACGGCAACCAGGTTGCCGAGTACCCACATATCGAAGCGGACGACACGCCGGTCACGCCGTTGCAGGACGAGAACGGCAACGACCTCCACGTTTATTGCGAGTTCCCGGGTCGCCAGGTGGCGATCAAGATCTGGGGTGCCCAGGTCGGACGGGTAGCGGTGCTGCTACTGGATACGGGCATCCCGGAGAACGACGCGAAAGATCAGGAGATCACGCGCAACCTGTATGGCGGTGACTCTGAGATGCGCCTGCAGCAGGAGATCATTCTCGGCATCGGCGGCGTGCGCGCGCTGCGTGCGGCCGGAATGAGCCCGACCGTCTGGCACGTCAACGAAGGTCACTCGGCGTTCCAGGTACTGGAGCGCGCCCGCGAACTCATCGATCAGGACCTGAGCTTTTCGGCTGCCATCGAGGCCGTCGCGGCACAAACCGTTTTCACGACGCATACACCGGTGGCGGCGGGACACGACTTCTTCCAGCACGACCTGATGCTCAGGTACATGCACCCGTTCATCAAGACACTTCGCGTCGATGACGAAACGGTGTTCGATCTCGGCCGCAGCGGTCGCAACGGGACGTTCGACATGACGCGGCTCGCGATCGCAGGTGCGCGGGCCGTCAATGGCGTCAGCCGGATTCATGCGGGCGTTTCGTCGGAAATCTGCCGCGACGTCTGGCCAGACGTACCGCCCGAGGAGAACCCGATCGGGTATGTGACCAACGGCGTGCACGTGCCGACGTTCATGCGCGAGGAATGGGGCAACCTGCTCGAAGATTTCCTCGGGCCCGCATGGCGTTACCAGCTGACCGACCGGACGCTGATGCAGAACATCCGCGATATTCCACCGGGCAGATTCTGGTACGTCGGCCAGCGCGTCAAGAGCGACATGCTGATGGCGTTGCGCGAGCGCCTGCAACGCCAGTTTGCGCGCAACCAGGTCAGCGAATCGCACGGCCAACGCATGCTCAAGTACATCGACCCGGAAAACCCGGACGTACTGACGATCGGTTTTGGCCGACGCTTCGCGACGTACAAACGCGCGACACTGCTGTTCAAGAACCTCGAATGGCTGCGCGAAATCGTCGACAACGAGGATCGCCCCGTCGTCTTCATCTTTGCCGGTAAAGCACATCCCGCCGACGAGCCGGGCAAGGCCATGCTCAAGGAAATACATCATGTCGCCGGCATGCCGGGTATGGTCGGCAAGATCCTGCTCGTCGAGGGTTACGACATGGGCCTCGGCCGGTTGCTGACGGCCGGCGTCGATATCTGGCTCAACACGCCGACGTATCCTCTCGAGGCGAGCGGCACGTCCGGCATGAAGGCCGCGATCAACGGCACGGTCAATCTGAGCGTGCTGGACGGCTGGTGGGCAGAGGCCTACGACGGTCATAACGGCTGGGTGATCCCGCCGTCCGCCAACAGCGGCGATACGGAAGAACGCGACCGGCACGATGCACGCACGCTCTACGAGATCCTGCAGGACAACGTGATCCCGCTGTATTACGACCGCGACCGCAAGACCGGTTACTCGTCGGGATGGGTCGACGTCTGCAAGCGTTCCATGGCTACGGTGCTGCCGCACTTCAACTTCAACCGCGTGCTGCATGACTACACCGTCGGTTTCTATGGCCCCGCCGCCCGTCGCGGCAGGATGATGGCACAGGACAACTACCAGCCGGCGAGGGAGCTCGCCGAGTGGAAGTCCAGGGCGCGCGCGGCATGGCCGAGCGTGAAACTTAGTCTCGTGTCGGACACGTCGACAAAGATGAAACACGATGCCCGGCTCAGGCTGGCCGTCGACGTGATGTCTAACGGACTCGGCCCGGAAGACGTTCGTGTCGAATGCGTATTGCGACGCGTCACCTGCTCGGAATTGACCGTACCCGTCCCGCGCTATTCGCAGGACCCCCGCGCGGAAGACGGTATCCGGCATGTCGGCGACGATGTCATGTCGGTCGTTCCGCTGGAACCGGTCGCGGACCCCGTGCGTGAAGACACGTGTCGCTACGAACTGGATTTCGAAAGCCCGTGGTGCGGCGCCCTGACTTACGAGATCAGGGCGGTACCGCAGCATCCGCACCTGTCCCACCCCTATGACATGGGCCTGATGCATTGGTTGTAAGCCGTTTCCGCATCGACGCCGGGCGAAGTTTCCCGCCCGGCGCGACGGTCACCCCGGAAGGCGTCAATTTTTCGATCTTCAGCCGTCATGCGACGGCCGCCACGCTGCTGCTGTTCGGCGACGACGATGACGTGCAGCCGATCCAGACGATCGAGCTCGACCCGGAAACGAACCGAACGTTTTTCTTCTGGCACGTATTAGTCGTCGGGGCCGAAGCAGGCCTGCAATTCACATGGCGCATGGACGGGCCGCCCGGCGACGGCGTCAACGGTTTCCGTATCGACAGGCGCCATCAGCTCCTCGACCCCTGGGCGCGGCTCGTGTCGACGACCCACTGGGATCGACAGGCCGTGCTCGATGACCCCGAAACGAGCGGCACGTTTCGCGCCGTCGTGGAAGCGGATGCGTATGACTGGGAGAACGACCAGCCCGTCAATCACGCTTTGCAGGACAGCGTCATCTATGAGTTGCACGTCGGCGGATTCACGCGTCACCCGACTTCCGGCGTCGACGGAGCGGGAACGTTTCGCGGCCTGATCGAAAAAATTCCTTATCTGCAGTCACTCGGCGTCACCGATGTGGAACTGCTGCCGGTCATGGCATTCGACGCGCAGGACGTTCCGGCCGACACGGCCAGCCTGGG
>JBLYYV010000119.1:0-4348 GCA_048550095.1 Gammaproteobacteria bacterium | reverse complement strand
TGTGCCCGCGTTCCGTGACCGGTTCACCGAAAATCGAACCGTGCGCCGGTACCGATCAGCCTTCTTCGGGTGACGACAAATCTTCTTCCGACAGCGTGTAGCGATTGAGGATAAAGATGCTGCCGGCATGCAGCAGCGCCGGCACCACGACGTAAAAGACCCAGATCCCGCGGATCGTCTCTTCCGATTGCTGCGGGAAGCTGCCGTCGCTGGACTTGACGAAGCCAACGGCCGAGAGCATCGCCAGGAAGATCGCGCCGCCGATCGCGTTGCCGACCTTGTCGACCGCGCTGTAAATCGACGACAGCGCGCCCTCGCGGCTGATGCCGGAGCGCATGCGGTCGTAGGTCACGGTATCCGTCAGCACCGAGAACGACATCAGGATGAAGCCCCCGTTGAACAGGCCGATGCCGGCCGCGACAAGCCAGACGATCCACAGCGAGTCTGCGTCCGCGAACCAGTACGCCTGAATACATATCGAGTACAGGATCAGGCACCACTTGTAGACCGTCATCTTGCCGAAGCGCGCTGCGGCCCACACCAGCGCCGGCATCGCGGCGATCGACGCGACCGAGATGATGATGATCCAGATCGGGATGACGTTATAGGTCTCGAACTCGAGGCCGAGCCCGTAGCCCATGAAGAAGAATCCGCCCGCGTAGCCGACGCCGGCGCTGATGTATTGCACGATGTTCGCGGTGATCAGGACAACGAACGGCTTGTTCGCCCAGGCGATCCGGAGCTGCTCGACCAGCGACGCGGTTTTCTCTGTCGCGGGCTTGCCCGACGCCGTGCGGGTGCCGATGAACACCGAGATCGACGCCGCCGCGATGACGCCGCCGAGCACCCAGCCCATCCACTCGTAGCCCTCGCGCGCGGTGCCGCCGAGGTCCTGCATGACGTAGGCGACGATCTTCGGCGCCAGCGCGCCCGCGATGATCAGGCCGACGGCCAGGCACCCGTTGCGGAACGACAGGATCGTCGTGCGCTCGTTCGGGTTGTCCGACATCTCGGACGCCATCGTCAGGTACGGCACCGCGAACAGCGAATAACCGGTGTTCAGCAGCAGGTAGATGGCTGTCATGTAGACGAACAGGACCATTTGCGTGCTGAGGTCCGGCACGACGAACAACATCACGAAACAGATTGCAGCCAGCAATCCGCCGCCGAGGATAAACGGCCGCCGCCGGCCCCAGCGAGTGTTCGTCCGGTCGGAAATGATGCCGGCGATCGGGTCGGCGGCGACGACCCAGAACTTGGCGATGATGATGACCAGGCCCGCGAGCGCCGCCTCCATGCCGAGCACGGTCGTCATGTAGATCGGCAGGATCAGCGCCGGCGTGTCGCGCAGGATCTGGCCGCCGATCTGGCCGACGCCGTAGCCGAAATACGTCGAAATCGGCAGCAGCCCTTCGGGGCGATGCCGCAGCGAGCGGATGAAGGAACGCAGACTCATCCGGCGCGGCTCCGGCCGATCTTGTCATCGGAGTCAAACACGGATTGTTCGCGTCGTGTGCGAGTCTTCATAGCGACGATCGTGGGAAATTGCGTGCGAGACTAGCACAGTCGCGGACTGATCACCGCCGGTGACGGCCGTTGCGCACTCGCCGGATCAGAACAGCCACATCAGGCCGGTATTCCTGATCGTCTTGTAGATGCCTCGCTGATGACGCGTCGTATAACCCTTCTGGCCCTCCAGCTCACCCACACGCTTGCGCAGCTCGAGCCACTCCGGCGATCCCCAGCGATAAGACAGACTGATCAGGTAGTCGGTGTTCGCGGCGATGTCGTCGGCGAGTTCCTTGCTCTCGAAGAAATATCCCATCTCGCTGTTGTACAGACGCGAGCGATAGTCGAAATTGGTCGTGCCGACGAAACCATGTGCGTCGCCGACAACGTACTTCGCATGCAGCTTCGAGTGATGGTAGTGACCACCAAAACGTTCGTCCTCGAGCGTGCCGGTCTCGTAGATCCGCAGGCGCGGATGATCGACCATCTTCGCCCAGGCCTCGCTCTCGACGAACTCGGGATTCAGCTCCCCCTTTTGCAGGCTGGCGGCCCACTGCTCCTGAAAGTCCTCCGTCAACAATAGCCGAGGCACGAGGTCAAGATCGATCACGGACTGCGTAAAGAAATTGTCGGAGGTCAGCACCGAGTTGGTCACGATATCGATCTCGCTCTCCGGGTGCGCTTCCAGCCATTCGAGCAAATCTTTCGCTTCGTCCACGATGACGTTGCCCTTGCTGTCCTTGTAACGCGCCGCGAACAGGTATGGCGACACGATCTGCAGGCGTTTGTTATCCGCCGTGACCAGGCGCTCCATGATGCCGATGATCGAGTTCGGGCTGTCGGCGAGGTTTTCGACCGCCTTCGTCACCACGTTCCGGTTGGTAACGTTGGCCAATTCGTGCGCCAGCAGTGCACGGACGTCGCGGAAACCCGTGGTCATGACTTCAGGCATACGATCCAGCTGCGCTTTCACCGTTGGCAGCGCCTTCAACGTTGCCAGCGCCTCGCGAAACGTCTCCCGTTGCTTGGCGTACGCCGCAGCCGGGTCGCCGCCGGACATCTGCAGATGTTTATTCTTGTCGAATACAAACAATAGTGTGAAATAGCCGGCCGACACGTCGCCGATTCCAAGCGCCCCGACCTGGTCGCCGGGCGAGCCACGCAGCAGGATCTCGGCGTCCCGATAGGAATGGGGATTAGGCGACCCATCCTCGAGGAAACCGTAATAGTCGAGCGACACATTCCGGCCGCCCGTGATCGCGTAGGCCTTGCCCTGGAATCTGCCATCCTTCACGACCAGCTTGTCGTGCGACCGCCGATTCGGATTCGAAGTCGTCGTCGTAAACGCATTAAAAACGGCCGTCTGCGCCCGCGCCTTATAGATCGTGACCCGACCCGACCGATTCTGGACGAAGCCGCCATCGATGGCGCAACTCTCAAGTGCTTTCAGGTTCTTGCGACTGAAGTCCGACGAGCCGATCGAATCGATCATGACGCGCACGTCGACGCCGCGCCGAACCGCGTCGCACAGTGCGCCGAGGAGCCCGAAGCCCACGAGGTCCTCGCGGAAGATGTAATACATGACATCGACAGTATGCTCGGCGTTTTCGATCATCCAGAGTTTCGCTGCGATCGACGTCACCGCCCCTTCGTCGTTCGAACCGATGAACTTTGCGCGTGCGGGCGTAGCCGGGATATCGACATAGCGGGCGAAGTCCACGGCCTCAATGCCTCTCAGCTCTTCCGGGTCGTCCGCGCGTCGCGTGTAGATCGCAGCGATCTCCGTGTCGTCTATCGCGCCGACGGGTGGGCAACCCTCGATTCGCTGCGTTCCCTCTGGGCAGTCTTCGGGCTTGATGACGGGCGTGGCGCAGGCGGCCAATAGCAGAATCGATACCAGCGTCGTAGCGGCGCGTATAGATCTATTCATAGTCTCGCACTCAATTCCTGTATCTGATTTCGGCATAGACCGCGAGGTGGTCCGAAAGCTTTCCAGGTAAGACGTCGTAACGACTGAATTCGAGTTTGTGCGATGCCAGAATCCAGTCCAGGCGCTTTCCCTTCACCGATTTGTAGGTACCCAGCGACTCGTCGAGCGGCTCATAGGCGCTCAGTTCGAGCGCCTCGGCCAACCGCCGAACGTGTGACCGCTTCTGCTCCCAGTAACTGTTGAGGTCGCCCATGACGATCAGGGGCGAATCGATACCCTGCAATTCCTCGATCATTACGTCCGTCTGTTTATCACGCACCGACTTGCGCGAAAAATCCATATGTACGGAGACAATCGTGACGGGCAATCGCTGCCCCCCGACGTCCCAGTTGATCGTCGTCCGGACGAAGCCCTTCGTCGTGGTCGGCGGCGAGGCGGGAAAACTCACCGACTCGCTGTCTTTGATACTTACCCTGGACAGCAGCGCGGTGCCGAAACTATAGAGCCATGAATCGGCATGCTCGCCGATGACCGAACACTCGTACGTCGTCTGCTCCCGCAGATAGTCGACGTGGTCGAACTTGCCGCTCCAGCGCGACGGTGCATCGGCCTCCTGTAGCGCGACCACATGCGCATCGGCAGCATCGAGAAACGTCGCGATCTGGTCGAGATTCTGATAGTGCTTCTTCGTGCTGACGAACATCTGATTCATCGACGTACTCCGCCCGTGGGAGGCATTCAGCGTCAGCAATCGCAGAACGTCACCCTGCACCGCCGGACCCGGACCGTCGTCCGGGCAATGATTGCGAACGCTGGTCATCGGCGCATCGGGCCCGGAACCGGGCGTGGCGCAACCAGCAAGCGCAATCAGCAACGCCGCGACAGGTAATTGGTTCCGCATACTCGACA
>JBLYYV010000118.1:0-12597 GCA_048550095.1 Gammaproteobacteria bacterium | reverse complement strand
TTGTGCAGCGTCGCCAGCGGCGTCAGGAACGATGTACCTGGCTGACCATTACCCTCCAGCACCTCGTACATCAGGCGAAACCCGAAGATATCCCAGGACAACGCGCCGTCGAGCAGAACGTAATTTGCATCGTAGCTGTTGGGGTTGTCCTTGTAGTCTCCCTGCCTGGCGAATTCAGCCTGGTATCCCAGCGTCGGGCCGCTGTCGAATTTGTGCGTGCCGGTCGCCCGGAGACCGATGGTGCTGCTCGAGAAATTCGCTGCGTTCTTGAAATCCAGCAAGTATGCGTAGCCGAACAACTTGAACGCCGGGCTGAACGTATACGCGCCGTCCAGCAGATGACTGTTGCTCTGCCAACTCGCGAGCATCGCCGCGATGCCGCTGCCGTTCTCGTTGGGCCCGAAGATACGCTTGACGCGATCGACGTAGGCATAGAACAGGTCCAGCTTCTCGACCGGTTTGTAAGCGAACGAAACAGAGTCGTAGGTCTGCTCGTTCTGCCGCCATACGACGTTGCCGATGAAGCGAACGTTGGCGCGGCTGATGCGCTGGCGCCCCACCACGACGGTGCCATTCTCGAGGCCGGTCCAGGTCAGCGACGCCAGGTTCAGGTCGGTGCCCTTCGGATCCGGGACGATCGCATACTGAGATTTGCCGTTGCGGGTATCATTGAAGTCGTTCCCCACGATCGGTCGCAGGTCGTCCATGTTCAGCGTCAGGAACACGTTTTTGAACTCACCGCTCTTGTAGACCAGCCGTGTCAGCAGCGTCGACGCATTCGCATTCCTGACCTGATCGGGATTGGTCGCGGATATCGGTCGGTCCGCTTCCACGAACTCGTACCGATAGCGAAACTTGAGATCGAATTCCCCGTTCGTCAGCGCGCTCGCCAGCTCATCGTCCCATGAACTCTGTGCGATCGCGGGAGACCCCAGACACACGGCCAGGCACATGGACCACAGCGCGCACGAAAAAAGGGGGCCGCGTGAGCGGCCCCTGAAAAGTTGACTGGAAGACATCCGGAGTCTCCTAATAGACATCGTTCATCGTGTTGAACATGTTGAACTTGCCGGTCGGCGTGACGACTTCCGGTCCCTTGATGACCTTCTTGAGCTTGCGCGTCTTGTCGTCGACGACGACGATCGCGGATTCTTCTTCCTTGCCGCTCCAGACCGAGAACCAGACTTCGTCGCCGGCCTCGTTGTACTCGGGATGCACCACGCGTTTCGGCCCGGGACCGAGGTCGGCCCACTCGGCGATCGGCAACACTGCATATCCCGCGTCAAGATCGTTGATGTCGAAGACCGCCACAGACTGGCTGATGGCCACATCCGGGTTCAGAGGAGAGTCGACCCACAGGTTCTTCGACTTCGGATGGGTCTTGACGAACAGCGAGCCGCCGCCCTGCCCCTGCAGAACGCCGACGGCCTTCCACGCATGCTCGGGATGCCCCTTCGGGTCGGTCGCGATCATCGTGATGCTGTCGTCGCCCAGCGCGCTGGTGACCCAGACGGGACCATACTTCGGATGTTTGAAGTTGGCGCCGCGACCGGGATGGGGGATCTTCTCGACGTCGACCAGCGCCGCCAGCTTGCGCTCCTTGGAATCGATGACCGCAACCTTGTCCGACTTGTTGGCAGCCGTCAGGAAGTAACGCTTCGTCGAATCCCAGCCGCCGTCATGCAGGAAGCGGGCCGCGTTGATCGTCGTCACGCCGAGGTTCTCGATATCGCTGTAGTTGACGAGCAGGATTTTGCCCGTCTCCTTGACGTTGACGATGAACTCAGGGTGCTGATGCGACGCGACGATTGCCGCGACGCGGGGCTCCGGATGGTACTCCTGGGTATCCACCGTCATGCCACGCGTCGACACGATCTTCAGCGGCTCGAGCGTCTCGCCGTCCATGATCACGTACTGCGGCGGCCAGTAAGATCCGGCAATCGCGTACTTGTCGTAGTAGCCCTTGTACTTGGACGTCTCGATCGACCGCGCTTCCAGGCCCACGCGGATCTTCGCGACCGTCTGCGGCGGATCCATGAACATGTCGATCATGTTGATCTTCGCGTCGCGGCCGATCGTGTAGACGTAGCGACCGGAATGCGACGGACGCGAGATGTGCACAGCGTAGCCGGTCTCGATGATCTCGGCGATCTCGTGATTGTCGCCGTCGACCAGCGCGACCTGGCCGCTATCGCGCAGCGTAACCGAGAAGATGTTTTTCAGGTTCAGCTTGTTCTGCTGCTTCTTGGGCCGGTCCTCCGGCGGCACCAGCATTTCCCACGTGCCTTTCATCTCGGCCATGCCGAATTCCGGCGGCATCGGTGGCTCGTGCTGCAGGAAGCGCGCGAGCAGTTCGATGTCGGTATCGGTCAGTTCGCCCGACGTGCCCCAGTTCGGCATGCCCGCGGGCGAACCGAAAGCGATCAGTGCTTTCAGGTAGTCCGTGCCTTTCTCCTGGGTCACGTCCGGCGTCAGCGGTTTGCCAGTCGCGCCCTTGCGCAACACGCCGTGGCAGCCGGCGCAACGCTCGAAATAGAGCTTCGTCGCTTGCTGGAACTCAGGTTCCGTGATTTCCGGGGCCCCCGGCGTCATGACGATCTTGACGTCGCCCGCGAGCTGCTGCGGCTGACCGGCGTAGATCTGCTCGGCCTCAGGCGTTCCGGGGTGGCGTTCACCGGCGCCCGCCGATGTCTCGAGCCCTTCCCTGACTCGGTACTCATTGACCTGGGTCGCCGTGATCGCGGCGCCGTTGTTGTCCCAGCTAGTATTCACATAGGTCAGGATCGCCGCGAGGTCCGCATCCGACAGGTAGGCCACCGCCGGCATCACGTTGTTGTACTCGGCGCCGTTGACCGTGACCGGGCCAGTCAGGCCCTTGATCGTTGCCTCCAGCAAACGGTCCGGTTTGCCCATGAAATAGTCGGACTTGGCAAGTGGAGGAAACGCGCCGGCGAGGCCCTGCCCATTGGGCTGGTGGCACGCCGCGCAATTCCTGGCATAGAGATCGGCGCCAGACCCGGTCGGGGCCGTATCCGCCTGGGCCAGCTTGACCTCGGCCTGGTGCTCGAGCGGAGCACTCTGATCGATGCCTTCGTCGGCGCAGGCAGCGAACGCCAGCAACAGGCTGGTGATGAATACGAGAAATACGGAGCGATCGAGATCGCCGCAACGAACGGTAGGAAGAGCCATCAGATTACCTCCCCAGGATCTGATATGCGCGAGAGCGCGTTAAACCGCAACAAGTGTAGGCTTTGTATAGACAATAACCGTGAGCCGGTATCGGGAAGTGCCGTGCCCGACTAAGGGAAATTCCCTATTGCCCTGCATCTTCTACTAAACTAGCGTCGATTCATTCGTCACTGCGAACACGTCTAATCCGGGGGGAATATGGACGCGAATCAGGCAGTCGAGGTCAACAGCATCATGCTGGCCACCATGGCCGGCGCGATGGTCGTTCTGAGCGGCGCGCTCTATGCCGCAGTATTCGCCATCGGGCGACTCGCCGAAAACGTCAACCTGGTCAGGCTGTCGTATCTGTTCTACGGCGTCCTCGTCGTATCCGTGCTGGTGCTGGCCCGCACCCTTAATTTTTCGGGCGTCTGGAACGGTGTCGCGATCGTCATCATGATCGGCTACCTGATCGCACCCCAGGGCATCTGGTACCTGTGTGTCGGCACCCACGCCGGCGAAGCGCACGATGCATCCGGTGACGCCGCCAACGAACACCGCAACTGACTGTTTTGTCAGGAGATAATGATGAGTGATATCCCCAAATGGGCCGACGAAGACCTCTGGCGAAAAATCGCCATCTGGGTCACGGCCGGCATGTTCGTGATCCTGATACTCCTGACGTTCGACTCCGTCGCCGTCATCACCGCGGGCAGCGACCGGGTGCCGGCGTACTCGGTGATCAACAACCGCATCTACTATCGTCATGACCGCAAGCGTGGCTTCCAGGTACCGGTGATCGGCGACGAAGCCCCGCTGTTCGGCAAAGTCCTGACCGAGGACGAAGCGGCGGAGATGGTCAGCCACGGCAAGCTGACCGTGCAGGCGAAGAACTGCATGAATTGCCACACGCTGCTCGGTAACGGCGCCTACTATGCGCCCGACCTGACGAAAGCCTGGCTGGATCCGGCGTGGGGCAACGAGCAGTCGCGCGAGAAGCTGATGATCGATTTCCTGATGGATCCCGAGACCAACGCGCGCGGCTACGGCACGACGCGCAAGATGCCGAACCTCGACATCACCGAAGAAGAAGCGAAGGCCGTCGTCGCCTTTCTGAAATGGATGTCATCCATCGACACCACCGGCTTCCCCGCCAAGTTCCCCACGATTCGCCAGGAAGGTGACCTATGACTACCCTAGCCAGCGGTGACTTCAGCATGTCGCGCCTGTCGGGCGGACAACAACTCGCCATCAAGTACTTCGCGGTCGCCATCGTCCTGTTCGTCGCGCAGTGTCTGTTCGGCCTGTTCGCGGGCCTGCAATACGTCATGCCGGAGTTTGGCTATAACTGGCTGGACTTCAGCGTCAATCGCATGGTGCACATCAACGCGATGATCGTGTGGATGCTCTATGGCTTCATCGGCTCGGTGTACTGGCTGGTCGAAGAGGAAGCCGGCACCGAACTGGTCGGCCTGAAGCTCGCCAACCTGGCCTTCTGGGTGCTGACGCTGGCCGTCACCGTGGTCGTACTCGTGTACCTGTTCGTGCAGACGGGTCCCGGCGAGATCGAAACGATCTGGTTCATCAACGAGGGGCGCGAGTACATCGAAGCGCCACGCTGGGCGGACATCGGTATCGTCGTCTGCGTCGGCATCTTTTTCTATAACGTCGCCGCCACGTTCAACAAGGGCAGCTGGAGCGGTATCTCGGGCGTCCTGGTGCTCGACCTCGTCGCGCTTGCCGGCATGTACCTCGCCGGCATGTTCTACACGGCCAACATCTCGATGGATCAGTACTGGTGGTGGTGGGTCATTCACCTGTGGGTCGAGGCGACCTGGGAAGTGCTCGTCGGCTGCATCATGGCGTGGGGCCTGATGAAAACGCTCGGTGCGAGCCGCAAGATCGTGACGACATGGCTGTACGTCGAGGTCGCGCTGATGTTCGGCTCCGGTATCCTCGGCCTCGGGCATCACTACTTCTGGATCGGCACGCCGGAATACTGGCTGACGATCGGCGGGTTCTTCTCAGCGCTCGAACCAATACCGCTGGTCGCGATGGTCGTCCATGCCGTATATGACTCGGGTGTACACAAGTTCAAGAACGCCAACCACCCCGCTCTCGCCTGGCTGATCGCGCACGCATTCGGCAACTTTTTCGGCGCGGGTGTCTGGGGCTTCATGCACACGCTGCCGCAGATCAACCTGTACACGCACGGCACGCAGTGGACATCGTCGCACGGCCACCTCGCGTTCTTCGGTGCGTACGCAACGATCATCATTGCGGTCATCTATATCGCTCTGCAGAAGGCACGTGGCGACATTTACATGGGTGCGAATATCGCGCACAGCTGGCGCTGGAAGTGGTCATTCACCCTGCTGAACGTCGGCGTCGTCGGCATGACGATGGCGTTGCTGATCGCGGGTTACGAGCAATCATTCGTCGAGAGAGCGCTGGAAGGTTCGTCCTGGTCGGCGTATTTCTCGGCACAGCGCACTCACTGGTTCCTGCAGGGTATGTACTGGCGCGAGTTCTGGGGCGTCGTGACGGTCGCCGGACTGGTCATCATGGTCTGGGACATGCTGACGATTGGCGCCGGAGAGCAACGCAAGGCCCCCGTTCTGGAAGAAGCAACGGCAGCGGCGTAGGCCGATTACCACGGAGATTCTGAAGTGAATAAACTGATTCTGACGATTGTCGCTACGCTATTGATGACGCCCGCCATGGCGGAGTCGGAGGCCGAACAGTTGGCACGCACGCTGTGCGCCGGCTGCCACGGTCCATACGGCATCAGCACGAACGACCTGTGGCCGAATCTCGCAGGCCAGAAGGCCGGGTATACAGCCAAGCAACTGCGCGACTATCGAGACGGCAATCGCAACGACCCGAACATGAACGCCCTCGTTCAGACGTTCTCGGACACGCAGATCGAAGAAATGGCGGCGTACTACGCGCGGCAGCCGGCCAGCCTCGACTGACCGCGACCACCATCCCGGGCGCCGTTCGACATCCGTCGGGCGGCGCTTTTTTTCGTCTTCAGGTACTGTTCGCGACGTTTACCCCGACGACCCGGACTCACTTCGGCCCGAACTGCATAGCGCTCACTGCGCGAGCGATTCTCAACAATCCGGTTATGTCAAAGAATCGGCATGCGTCGATCACGCAAACTGCTTGAATCACCCCTCATTCAAGGCGACGCCACGCGATTGATGGCAAGATATAGCATCTCAGCACGCTCGTTAAAACAACAAAAACAAACGCGCTGACCGCCAACGAATATAGACGGTATTCAGCAATACTATCCCGATTGTGCGGCAGCGATATAACGAGGATCGACAGCCGCAATGAAGTCCCGCCTGATCGCAATCTGCGCGCTACTTTCCATGCTCGGTCAATTCGGAGCAGCGCAGGCCCAGAGCTTTGGTGTCAGCAACCTCGACTTCGCCGGGAACGGTGCCGTTTCATCCGGCACATCGCTCGCATTCGGCCCCGACGGTCGCCTGTACGTTCTGCAGATTGACGGCACGATCGATGTTCTGAGCATCCAGCGAAATGGCGTCGATAACTACGTGGTTACCAACTCGACAGAACTACTGCATGTAAAGAATATTCCGAACCACAACGACGACGGTACCAGCGACGCCAATACCAATCGTGAAGCGCTCGGGATTGCGGTGGCCGGCACCGCCACCAACCCGGTGATCTACGCAACCTCCAGCGACTCTCGCATCGGCGGACCCAGCGGCGACAAGAACCTGGATACGAACTCGGGCGTTATCACGCGTATCTCGTGGCAGGGCTCCGACATCAACGACCCGACCGGAACCTGGATCGCTGTCGACCTCGTCCGCGGTCTGCCGCGATCCGAAGAGAATCATGCGACCAATGGCCTCGATCCAGTTTCCATCGGCGGCAACGACTACCTGATCCTCGCCCAGGGTGGGCATGCGAACGCCGGCTCTCCGTCCACCAACTTCGCCTGGACAACGGAGTACGCATTGTCCGCGGCGGTCCTGGCCATCGACCTGACGCAGCTCGAGTCGATGCCAATCCTCAATGACGGAACACGCGACTACATCTATGACATTCCGACCGTGGACGATCCCACGCGGAACAATACCAATGGCATCGTTGATCCCAATGCCGCCGGTTATGACGGAATAGACGTCAATGATCCGTGGGGCGGCAACGATGGCCTGAACCAGGCGAAGATTGTCCCCGGCGGTCCGGTGCAGATTTTCTCGGCGGGATATCGCAACGCCTACGACCTCGTCGTGACCGCCGGCGGCGCGGTCTACGTCACGGACAACGGCGCCAACGGTGGGTGGGGCGGATTTCCGGAAAACGAGGGCACCGACGGAACCGTCACCAACAATTATCGAGTCGGCGAGCCTGGCAGCAACGGGTCCGATCCGGTCGACGGCGAAGCGCAGGTGAACAACAAGGATCACCTCACGCTGGTGACCAATGACATCCAGAACTATGTTTTCGGTAGCTTCTATGGCGGCCACCCCGCGCCGATCAGAGCCAACCCGGCGGGTGCCGGACTGTTCGCCCGCGGCCCGCACTCGTCGGATGTCGGCGACTCCAACGGCAACACCTACGAGGACGACTGGTTTCGAACGGTTCCCTTTGATCCGAACGGCACGGGCGACGCGACCGACCCGCAACGGGCGCTGCCGGCAGACTGGCCGCCCGTCCCCGTCGGCCTGGCGGATCCGGTACAGGGTGACTTCCGCAATCCGGGCGGCGCAAATCCCGACGGTCCGGTCGACGACATCATCACGACCTGGGCCAACAACACCAACGGTATCGACGAGTACACGGCGTCGAATTTCGGCGGCGCGATGCAGGGAGATCTGATCGCCGGCAAGAGCGGCGGCAGCCTGCATCGGGTGCAGATCAATGCAGACGGCAGCCTCGACACGCTGACTGAAAACTGGGTATCGGGTCTCGGCGGCAATCCGCTGGGTGTCACGGCCAACGGCGATGCCGACCCCTTTCCGGGCACCATCTGGGTCGCGACGTTCAACTCCAATATCGTGATTCTCGAGCCGCAGGACTTCGTTATCTGCATACTTCCCGGCGACCCCGCCTATGTGCCGACCGGCGACAACGACAGTGACGGTTACACCAATGCGGACGAAGAAGCGAACGGTACCGATTTATGCAACGGCGGTTCGCAGCCGGCCGACTTCGACAAACTCTCGGGCCCGCCCCTCGTCTCTGACCTGAATGACCCGGACGACGACGCGGACGGCGTTGACGACCGTCTCGACGTATTGCAAATCGGCGATCCAGTCGACGCAGGCAGCGACGCATTCGCATTGCCGGTCATCAACGAACTGTTCTCGGACAATCCACAGCTCGGCGGCTATCTCGGCCTCGGCTTCACCGGCATGATGAACAACGGCGAACCGAATCCGAACTGGTCGAACTGGCTCGACCAGACCGACGCCGGCCCGAATCCGAACGACATTCTGGGCGGTGCTGTAGGCGCCATGACGATGCAAATGGGCGAAGGTACGGCGGTCGGGAGCGCTAACGATCAGACCAAGGCCTTCCAGTACGGTGTGCAGGTCGATCTCGCGACCGGCGGGTTTCGGATCGAGAGCCAGATGCTGAATTTCGGCGCCGGCTTCCAGCTCTACCCGTTTGCGGGAGACGGCGAACTCGGCATCTTCTTCGGAGATGGTTCCCAGAGCGAATTCGTTCAGTTCACCGTCGATGAATCCGGCGTCGAGGTATTGCAGGAGACCTCCGATACGCCACAGGTCGTGCTCAGCGCCGCGATTGCCGTCAACGACCGTCCGAATGAAAGTCTTGCGTTCCGCCTCGATATCGACAGTGCATCAGGCGGCGTTGAAGCCTTCTACTCCATCGATGGCGGTGCATTCACGAGCATCGGCAGTTTCACGGCACAGGGACAGGTTCTTAACGCCATTCAGCAATCCGGCGCAATGCTGACAGTCGGCCTGATCGGGACATCGAACACGCTCGACGCCGAAGTCGAAGGCACATGGGACTACCTGAATGTTATTGGTCGCCGGCCGGCAGTCGAATTACCCATTCCCGACATCGATCAGCCAATCGGTGGCCAAACGACGCTGGACATAAACCTCGATGCATATTTTTCGGATGACAACGGCGACGGCAACCTGTTGTATACGATCGAATCGACGACCGACCCGAGTATCGGCGCCGGCATTGCCGGGAACATACTCACCCTTAACTTTCCGAGTTTCGTTGCTTCGTCGACGCTCGTAATTCGCGCGACCGACAGTAGCGGGCTGTATGTCGAGCAGAGTTTTAGTGTTTCGGTCATTGACCCCGTCGCGATCTATCGCATCAATGCAGGCGGCATGGAGATCCCTGCAATCGACGGCGGTATCGCATGGGCACAGGACACGACCGCAAATAATTCGCAGTATCTGTCCGTACCTGGTTCGAACAACCAGGCCGGATTCTCGATGACCGGCTATATTCCGGGCGTCGATCAGGCGACGACGCCAACCCAGGTCTATTCAACGGAGCGTTGGGCGGGTAGTCCGGGCACGCCAAGTATGGCCTACGCCTTCCCGGTTTCGCCGGGCAGTCATGAGGTGCGGCTGTACATGGGTAATGGCTGGAGCGGCGCGAGCAGTCCGGGTCAGCGTGTCTTCAGCGTCGAGATCGAAGGCGTGGCCTACAACGACCTGACCGATCTGGACCTTACCGCCACATTCGGCCATCAGATCGGCGGCCTCGTCACTCATGTCGTAGACGTCGCCGACAACCTGCTCGAGATCGAGTTCTTCCACGGCTCCGCGAACAACCCGATGCTCAACGGCATCGAGATCATTTCCGGTGTCGGCACGCCGCCGATCGGCACGCCGATTACCGTAGCCGCGATCACCGATCAAACGAGCGCCGAGAACTCAATCATATCGCTGCCGGTCATCGCATCGGGGGGTGATACGCCAGCGAGTTTCGCGTTCAGCGCCACGGGCTTACCGGGCGACCTGCAAATCGAACCGACGACCGGACTGATTTTCGGTACCATCGCATCGGGCGCGCATGCCGGCAGCCCTTACGCCGTTTCAATCACGGTCGATGACAACGATACCGACCCGACGGATACCGTCACGACCAACTTCAGCTGGACAATTACCGATCCGAACCTGGTCACGTGGATCGACAAGGCGGAGGATGAAAGCTATACCGGTCGACACGAATGTTCCTTCGTGCAGGCCGGTGACAAATTCTACTTGTTCGGCGGGCGCGAAAACGCGCAGACGCTGGACACCTACGATTACACCAGCAATTCATGGTTCACCAGCGCGTCCGCGCCGCTGCCGTTCAATCATTTCCAGGCGACGGAGTACCAGGGGCTCATCTGGGTAGTCGGCGCATTCGAGACCAACAACTTCCCGAACGAAGATCCTGCCGCCAACATCTGGGTATTCGATCCCGCCAACGACGCGTGGACGCAAGGGCCTCAGATTCCGGTCGCGCGCCGCCGCGGCGGGTCCGGCCTCGTGGTTTATGACGACAAGTTCTATATGGTCGGAGGCAACACACTGGGACATGACGGGGGCTACGTCCCGTGGTTCGATGAGTTCGATCCTTCGACCGGCACATTTACACCACTGACCGATGCGCCCCGTCCGCGCGATCACTTTCACGCCGTTGTGTTCGGCGACAAACTCTATGTAATCGGCGGAAGACTGACGGGCGGCCCGGGCGGAACGTTTGCGCCTTTGATCGCAGAAGTCGACGTCTACAACTTCACCACCGGCAACTGGTCGACATTGGCGGCAGCGAGCAATCTTCCGACGCCGCGCGCCGCATCGGCAATGGCCGTATTCGACGGCCGGATCCTTGTCATTGGTGGCGAAGGCGGCGGCCAGGCCTACGCGACCGTCGAGGCATTGAACCCGATCGACGATACGTGGGAAGCCGCGGCGCCGCTCAATTACGCGCGCCATGGCACCCAGGCGATCGTGTCGGGTGCGGGCGTCTATGTGACGGCCGGATCCCCGAACCAGGGCGGCGGCAATCAGAAAAACATGGAAGTCTATGATCAGGATCTCCCGGCTGGCTCCGCCAGCATCGCCGGTACGATGACCTTGCCTGCGAGTGCGCAGCTTGCCGCCGGTTTCCCGGCGACGATCTCATTGACTCACGACGGTGGTAACCAGGCTATCTACGCAAGCACCGTTACGATATCCGGTGTCGACGCTGCGGACTTCGCCTTCGTCAATCCGGTCGACGAGCCACTCCTGATTCGCATCGGCGAATCGCGACAGATCGAGATCGAATACCTGGGCGCTGCGGAGAATGCGACCGCGTCGCTGGTCGTCTCGGTCAACGGCGGCGTGGACAGGAGCGTCGATTTGGTCGCCGTTCCAACGGCCCTGCTCGACCGGGACGACGACGGCATTCCGGACCTCGTCGAGATCGCGAACGGACTGGATCCGCTTCTGGCATCGGATGCGCTGGACGACGCCGACGGCGATTTCAGATCCAACCTGGACGAATACCTGGATGGCGGCCAGATCACGGTGGCCGACACGGGCGACGTGAATGGCGATCACGTCATCGATATTTCAGACCTACTCCTGATGCAACAACACCTGACGGATTTGCGATCGCTGGATGTCCTTTCGGTTTCGCGCGGCGACTTTGATCGGGACGCGCTCCTCTCGGTCCATGACTTGCTGCGACTGGAATCCTTGTTGGCCGCCCAGGACGAATAGCAATTGCGCAATGCGGCCCCGTCATGCGGGTCGGCGATCGGCGCGGCTACGGTGACTTCAGAAATCTCCAGGACCACAGATCCAGCAAATCTTCTGGTCGATCGGCGTCCCTAAACGGCCCGGCCATTGGTCAGAGTTCGATCACGCCTTCCAGGTGGCTCCCGTCCGTAATTCGCGCCTGAGTTGCCGACGTGTTGCGGATGCTGACTTCACCCGTACAACGCACATCCGCCCCGAACGCGACATCGCCCGCGATACTGAGCGACGCACACTTCAGTAGCGAAGGCACGCCGTCGGCGAATCGCGCATCGAACTCGTCGACCGTGCCGTAATACTTCGGGTCGAGTTCGACAATGCAAGGGCCATCGCTCTCGGCCCGGTCGTCGGTCACCGCGAAATCATCAGTCAGGCGGTAGCAATCCGACCGCAGCAGGATCAGGTCGTTGGTCTTCTTGACCGGCAGGAACCTGGAACGCGGCACGATAACCGCCCGGGCGTTCTCGAATGACGAAATCGCCGCACCCATCGCCGATTCCAGCTGAAAGACCGCGGGGCTGTCCGGATCGGTCGGATCGAGTCGCTTTTCGTTCCGAATCATGGGCAACTCGAGACCGTGATCCGGCGATTCCGCCAGCGCCGCGCTGAGCGCCTTCAGGTTGACCCAGAGATTATTCGTGTTGAAGAACCGGTGACG
>JBLYYV010000117.1:0-5233 GCA_048550095.1 Gammaproteobacteria bacterium | reverse complement strand
AGCTCGAGACCCTACTCAGTTATCCGCTCGCGACGTTCGCCGACCAGTCGATTACAGTCGGAAAGGTGTCGCTCGTGCTGGCGATCCTGATCGGCGGCTACCTGCCCGCGCGAGGGCTCGAACGGATCCTCGTCAAGCGCATGACGAACAATGCGGTTAGCCCCGATCTGATTCATCTCGTCCGTCGAATTTACCTGGTCGTCGTACTCGCAGTCCTGATCATCACCGTGCTGGACCTGCTCCGGTCGAATCACGGGCCGGTCGTGATGGAGGTCAACTCGTCGCCCGGCCTCGAGGGTATAGAGACCGCGACCGGCACGAACGTGGCCGGCCTGATCATCGATTTCCTCGAGAAGAACGCCAAGCTCGGTAAGACGCGATCACGCGGCAGCGGCTGACCGCCCGGGATGCGGGAAACAAACCAATTTGAAGCGCGCCAGTCCGGCGTCATGCACTCCATTGGCGCAGGAACATCTCCCATCCGGTAGGCAAACGTCGCCGAAACGACCGAACCGAAACTATGATGGCGCCTGGTTCTTAGCCTTCATCGGAACAGCCCTGAATCAATGCCTGTAACTTCTCTCGCCCGAGGCTGTTCATTTTCTCAATATTACGTGCCGGAATTTCCTCGACCCCCGGATATCCGGCGATGCTCCGCTCGAGACTTGCCTCCCTGAGAAGATGCAGCAGAGGGTAAGGCGAGCGATTCGTGTAGTTTTCTGCATCGTCTTTGGCCGTTCCGGCGAACTGATAGTCCGGGTGAAAGCTGGCAACCTGATAAACGCCTTCCAGTCCCATCTGCACCAGTAACTGGTCCGCCAAATCCAGAAACTCGTTGTAGTCGAAAAAATCCTGCAAGACATCAGGATGTATCAGCAACGTAGTTTCTATTGTTGTATCTTCGTTAAGTTGCGCCAGCTCGGTCTCCAGTGCCATCAGCAATTGTTCTTCCGTGTTGGACTCGGTCGCAATGAAGCGAATCCGGTTCCGGATCAATTCGCGCCCGGCGAACGGGCACAGATTCAGCTCAACAACCAGGTCTTCTACCCACCGCCGCACCGCGCCAACGATCTGTTTGTCTTCCATAAATTTCCTCGCGCCCGGATCGCGGGCAGGTGATATTCAGTGTTCGATGAGACGCTCTCGGGCCTGTGCCGCGCTGCGCACGCCAGAGGCGACGGCATCCATCTCACCGACCAGCCGGGCCAGGTCGTCGGCTTGTAACTCGCCGGCCCGCAAAGCCAGCACTTCACCGCCCGGCGCGATAAACGCCGAGAACGGCAAGCCGACGAACGAATCGCCAAACGAATCCGCAGCTCGGGCACCTTCGTCTTCACCATATAGAATCGGGTAAGTCACCTTTATTTGTGCGACGAACCGCTGGACGTCTCGCTTGTTGTCCATTGCCACCCCGACGATATGCAGGCCGCTGTCGCCACGTTCGTCATACAGGTTCTGGAGCAACGGCATTTCTCGCCGACAGGGCGCGCACCAGGTGGCCCAGAAATTGATGATGAGCGGCCGGCCTGACCACTCCATGATTGATCGGGGTCGGTCGGCGAGGTCCGGCACGGTGAAATCCGCCAGGTGCGAATAGTCCGAGGTACCCGGGTCATTCGCCGGCGCCGCGTTCCGGTAAGTCCGACCGGCCCACAACGCCGCCGCCAGGCAGATGAATGCGATCGCGACGATGCGCGTCACGCGCAACGGGTCACTCCGTTCGCGTCGTTAGGTCCCGCCCCGGAAGGGGGCGCGGAGTGCGTAGGTCCATTGGTTGCCATATAGTCAAGATACACTCGGACGGCCGCGGACGCACAATACCGGAGAATACTGAGATGTTGATGAAGCTCAGGTTGATGCAGCTAAGAAAGAGTCCATGCATGCTGATCGGAATCGCGGCAGTCCTGGCAAGCATGGTGGCCGGCTGCGGCGGCCGCGAAGATTCCGGCAAGGCGTTCGCAGTTAGCCGCATCGACTCGCCGGCGGCACCGGGGAGCCTGGCGCCGCATCTTGCCGTCACGCCTGATGACCGAGCTGTCCTGAGCTGGCTCGAGCCGACGATGGGCGACGCGCACGCCGTCAGGTATTCGATTCTGGACGGCGGCCGGTGGACTCCGCCGGTGACCGTCGCAGAGGACGATGGCTGGTTTGTGAACTGGGCCGACGTTCCGTCGGTCGTTCCGCTTGCGGCAGAGCTGTGGATGTCGCACTGGCTCGTAAAGCGCCCGGGTGGTACGTACTCATATGACATCGCGATGTCCGTATCCGCCGATGGCGGGCGCGAATGGAGACCGCCGCTGACGCCCCACACGGACGGCACTGCCACGGAGCACGGATTCGTCAGCATGTTTCCGTGGTCCGGCGACATTGGCGCGGTTTGGCTGGACGGTCGAAACATGCCCCCGGACGGTGGCGACGAAGATCCCGCTGGTGACGGCGAAAACTATGGCGGCATGACACTGCGTTTTGCCCGTCTCACGGTCGACGGCGCGACACTGGAAGACGGCGAGATCGACAGCCTGGTTTGCGATTGCTGCCAGACGGATATCGCCGTGACTGCGTCAGGTCCGGTGGTCGTCTATCGCGATCGTACGAATGACGAGATACGTGACATTTCCATCGCTCGTTATGCGGAAGCAGGATGGATGGCGCCGATCACGATTTCCGACGACCAGTGGCATATACCGGCTTGTCCGGTGAACGGACCGGCCATTGCGGCGGCGGGTAACTCGGTCGTCGTCGCTTGGTACGCCAACCCGAAAGGCGCCTCACGCATCAAGGTCGCCTGGTCCGACGACGCGGGCCGGACATTCTCGCCGCCCATCCTGATCGAAAAAGACGGTGTCGGCGGCCGCGTCGACGTGACGATGTTGGCGAACGACTCGGCCGCGGTCAGCTGGATCGGCAAGACCGCAGACAGCGGGTCGGAGTTACGCATGCGCCACGTGAACCGCGGGGGCGATCTTGGCCCGGTCCGCGTGATCGCCGAGGGTGAGTACTCACGCAGCGCGGGATTTCCGCAAATGATAAGGGCCGGTGACCGGCTGATCTACGCCTGGCCGGAGCCGGGAGAAACTCGAAGCGTGCTGACGGCGATGTCCCCGTTGGCGGAGGGCTAATGGCGAACGGGTAGCTTGCAGTATGGAAGCTGTATGTCGTCAAGAATGGCAACGGATATACCGGGTGGTGCGGCACCCGGCTTCGCTAGTTTCTGCTCCTCGCCGGCCAATGCACCAAGCGCGTTCCACTTCGCCCTGTTCTTATTTAATCAGCCGGTGAATATTCCAAGGGGTGACGGTCCGTTTACGCACAACCTCGCGGCGACGGGTATCAGCTACCTCTTCGTCGGCGCGCCGCCGGAAGCGGGTCTTGGGTCGCTTACGCCCGGAAGCAGTCTATTCTTTATTGCCTCTTTCGATGCCACTCCGGTTCCGATACCCGCGTCCGCTCAGTTGACCGTCGCCCGGAAGTGCATCACCGCGACGTTGTTCGGCGCGGTCGTGCCGACGGTCAGACCGGTCGGATAGGATGGGCCGACCGGAATAGTGACACTCAGCCCGTCGCCCGTGGCATTCAGGAAGCAGCCATCGGCGTTGGAGTCGCCGCCGACTTCGGCGCTGCAGAACACCGGCGCCGATGCACCCACGATGATCTCGACGTCGGCCGTGCCGCCATCGTACTCCCCGGTGAGGAAGCTGAGATTGGCATTGAGTGTGTCGGTCATCACCAGCTCGGTTGCGTCGCCGGTTCCCGAGTTGGTTACCGAGACCTCGTATTCCACGACCGCGCCAGGAATGGCGAGGGCCGCCGGTGCCACGGCACCTAGCGGATCTCTGATCGTCGAAACGCTCTTGAGAACCATCAGGCTGGCGCCCCCGATCGGCACGATGTCGGCAGAAGCGCCGTCATTTGCGCTGTTGGAGTCCGCCTGGGACACGAACGCCACGCTCGCCGTATTGGTGATCGTCGAACCGCCCGTGCCTGCATCCACGGTTGCCGCGATGTTCAGTGTGGCACTGCCGCCTGCGTTGAGCGTGCCGATATACCAGTTGCCTGTCGACGAGTCATAGATACCCTGGCTCGGGGTCGCGCTGGCAAACGTCACACCCGCCGGCAGCGCATCGGTGATTTGCACCGTCGTCGCCGTCGATGGGCCGGAATTGCTGACGCCGATCGTGTAGTTGATCGTGCTGCCTTCCGCCGGCGTCGGCTCATCTACGGACTTCGTTACGGCAACGTCTACGGTCACGGTGGGTGATACCGCGAAACAGTCCACAGCCTCGTAGTCCGAGCCGTTGTCCAGCGGCCGGCCGTTCGAGCCAACGCCGCTGGCCTTGTCGATCTCGTAGAGAATGTTCTGCGTGCCGCTCGTACCCCACAACTGACCGGAGAAATCCGTACCGAGGCCTTCGATATCCGGCACCGTGATTGCCGCCACATCGGCCGTGGCTCCGGTGGCTTTGTTGACCGTGATCAGTCGGTCGGTCGTGCCGCCGTTGTTCACCGATGCATACATCACGCCGGTGGTCGGATCCACGGCGATGTCGTCCGTGATGCTGTTACCGAGTATCGTCGGCATCGGCACATAGTCGATACCCGCACCGAACGCGTTGGGTACATGCGCGCCTGTCGCCATGTCGATCTGAATCAGGACGTCAGTGCCGCCTCGTGCATGGGCGCCATACATGACCCCGGTCGTTGCATCGTAGGCCAGTCCATCGACGTCGCTGAAGTTGATGTTCCCGAGCGAGCCGCTGCCGGTGCCGAAGTTGCCCAGGAAGTTGAACGCGCCGGTCGTCCGGTTGAGCCAGCCGAACTGACCGGCGTTGGCGGCATACAGCACGCCGGTCGAAGAGTTGAAAGCGATCGCCTCGATATTGGACACGCCGACGGAGCCGACCGTGGTCTCATTCGTCGCCGGATCGAAATCGGCGGTGTCGACTTCCGTCAGAATATTGCCGCCATCGGCGACCGCGTAGCAGAGACGATCCGTATTCGTGACGACGGTCGTGTTCTCCGAGGCAGTGTCGTTGCCCGGGTTCGAATCGGTTTCGTTGCCCGCAACCGTGGCATTGTTCGTCAATGTCGCGCCAAACGACGGTGCCTGTACGATCAACTCGACCGTTACACTCGCTCCGTTGGCGATATCGCCGAGCGCGCAAGTCAATGTGCCGCCGGGCGAGCCACCCGCATGCACACAGCTACCCTGGCTCGACGTCGCGGACTGGTAGGT
>JBLYYV010000116.1:0-3611 GCA_048550095.1 Gammaproteobacteria bacterium | reverse complement strand
GTCAGACGCACCGACAGACCCGAGGCACAATGCGGCCATAGCCATCACAATCAGCGCCAGGCGCTTAGTCGTTTCTTTCGTTTTCAGCATCATCTTTCCATCCTTGGAGAAACGTACCATCCGTAAAAATACGCTCAGAAAAACGCGCTCAACCCGAATACGATCTCGAAGTTGTGCGTCGTCTTGCTACTACCCAGCAAGTCCGAGTCCCACAGCCGGTCGCGAAAATCGACGTGACCGGCCAACCAGTCGTTAAACAACATCCGGTAACCCGCGCCGATGACGAACGAAAAATAGTCATCATCGGCGAAATTCGTATTGCCGGCTCCGACGATCACATATAGCGAACTCGGAAATGCCCGCTTCCGCCCGATAAATGTCTCGCCCGGTAAAATATTCCAGCCCAGCGAAAGGTCGTAGTACGACAGTTTCCGTTGATCGTCGGTCAGAATCGGTGCTCCACCGCTCAGTTTTTCAAAACTGGTCTCGCCGATCGTGGTCAGGCCGTACGTCCCCTCGACGAAGAAACCCTCGCTGATGTGGTACGCGAGGCGACCGCCATAGCTGACGTTCGTCTCGAAATCCTCGACGCTCATCAGGCCGACGAATGCACTGACCTCGAAATTGTCATTGTCGATCTTCGGCGGTTTGATATCGCGCCGCTCGACCTCTGGTTGGATAACGCTCTCGGTCTCGTCGCCGACCGGTTGAGCGGACTTGTTACGACCGCCACAGCCGCTGAGCAACGCGATCGCCACTACAACGCAGGCCGCTCTCAGAAGAAAAATGAAAATCCTGCCGTCCATGCGTCCAGCTCCTCGTTGCTGTCTCTCTTGGTGAATACGACGTAGCTCGTGTACTCGGCGCGCAGTAGAAACCTGCGACCGAGGTGCGAGCGCAAGCCAAATCGGACATGCGCCTGTTGATTCCTGCGATCCTCGGCTTGCACCAGCGTGGTTTTCGGCTCGATGCTGAGAATGCCGGTACCGAGCGCAAAGAATGGCGACACGATCCAGCTGGGAAATGGCTGGTGCAGAAGATCCACGCCCAGCATCCAGCCGCTTGAAAAGTCACCGGTAATGTCCGACGCCGACAGCTCGACCGAGAGATTGTCGGTGAATAAATAGGCGCCGTAGGCCGTAATGATGCTCGCCCCGTCGAAGTCGCCAAGCTGGAAACCGAATTCGCGATTGCGTCTAACATAGTCGTCGCGATCGGGGTCCTGGATCTCCGTCGGGGACCCGTCCGGATTCAGCGTATTCGATAGCTGCGCCGCCGATACCCAGCCCTCGATATCCCTCGCCGTGCTGATTTTGAACCAGTCCGTGCGTCGCGTATGCACCTCGACAGTCTCGCCGCGCTCGACCACATGAAATATCGGGAACCCCTTGCCGGGTCCGGTATGAAGCTCGATATACGGATCAGCGACCTCGACTATGTAAGGTGCGCGTTTGCCATAAGCATTGGCGCCGAGGCAACAGCAGGCTAACGCGACGATGAGGATCGCTTTATTCATGGTTAGTTGAGTGGGGCGTCGAACGGATTATTGAAGTACTGGCCGCCGATATCCAGCCATTCAGCGATCAGCTTGAGTTCCGCATTCGTCAGATATCCGGCATGCGTGCCGGCATTGCCGAAGCGGTCGAAGAATCGTGGCGAAGCCAGTGCTCCGCCTACCGACATCGAAGGCGGGACGTTCACCGTCTGGAAAATCGGATCGCCGGTCACCGGGTCGACACCGACCTGGATCAACACCGGCTGCAGTGCTCCCATGTCGAGCTCGAGCTCCTCGTCATTGAAGAGCAGCTCCCGATAGGAATTGAAATGCAATGGCTCGTCGACTGACGGTCCGTCGGTCAACTCGAGCTGCCCGGCCGGTACCTGTAACTGCATCATCGCATCCAGCCGGTTGTGACAGAGCGTGCACGTGACGTCGGTAATACCGTCGGGCGCGAGACGCGGCTCACCCCATATCGGATGGATATTCGTCTCATAGTTGATCAGCACACGACAACTGGGCGCCCAGGTCGTCTGACAGGATGCAGTCGTCGGCGCGGACGTCGTCAGGTCCGCGTACTGATAGGCGAAGGAAACGTCTTTCGGTCGTCCCGCAGCGACCTCGTCGGTCCAGATGTCTTCATAAATGATGTCAACGCTCGGCACGATATCGAAACAATCGGTCGCACAACTGATGCGTGCCTTCGCCTCGGCCATCGTTTCGCCGAAGTCGGCGAAAATCGCCGGATCCGTGTTCGGGAATGGCGATCCAGTCGTGGTCGCGCCAGCGTAAGCGCTGTCGAAAGCGTCGGCGCGGCCATGGGAAATGCCGGTTCCCGGCTCGTGACAGCCGTTGCACTTGAGTTCCTCGCCGGGACGAACCTGGAGCCAGGCCTGATGCCGCGGCGTGATACGCTCACCGAATACGTCGAGCACACTGATCGACAGCGCGACATTCGCTGGTACTAACGCAACGACGGAACCGTCCGGCTCGACCGGAACGTAACCTATGATCTCGCGCATGCCCTGCGCGGCGCTGCGGCCGAAGGCGGAGTTATCGAAGTCGTATACGTCTTCGTCAGGAATCGATACCGCCTTGACGATGCGCAGGAAACGCGCGGGTCGCTGATCCGCCATCACCTGCGCCGGGTCCGCCAGCACGGGTATGTTGCCGAGATCAACGCCATCGACATCATAGACGCTGCGGATGTTGATCAGGCCTACGTTCGCGTCCACAAGCGCCTGATCGAGCTCGCCGGTAGATTCCTTGTCATAGATCACCGGCAGCTGCCCGCGATCCTGACCCGCGACGACATCGGTATACATGATGCCCTCTTCGGGCTCGAAGACGGGCAACTGAGTGTCATTGGCGCGGTCGTAAAGCCAGATGCCGAACAACGGATCGGCGGCAGTGAACGCGGGATCGGCGAGCCGTTCTTCGGTACATGGGACGATACGCTCGGTCAGGGCGACCGGGTCGATAATCTCAACGAGGCGACACTGGCTCCAGCTGACGAACACGCGGTCCGTGTTGTCCCAAAGCGGATAGGCTGCGCTGAATACGCCACCCGGTGATATTTCGCCGTTGGTGCGCACGTCGTTGATAACCGCAGTCGACTGCGCAGGCCCGCTCAGCACGCCCTGATTGGTCGCGTTTGCCTGCGTATTCTCGAGATAGTCGGTCGTCTCGATGAGAACGATATCGCCGCCGAATCCGTCGACAACAAACGGGCGGATCACGGACATCATGCGCCCGTCCTGCATTTCACGCGGCTGCGTGAACTGAATCGTCGCGCCGTCGGTACCCGTATCATGACTGTTCTTCCCGTAGAACAACTGCAGCTCGGTACCGTCCGGATTCATCGAATAGAGGTGAATCGCGTTGTTCTGCGGCCCCATGTTGTCCCAGCGACTAAACACAATGCGGCCGTCGCTGAGTACGGTCGGATCGAGATCGTGACTCTGATTGAAAGTGACCTGGTGTATGTCGCTACCGTCTTCGTTCATGACGTGGAGCACAAATGCAAACTCGTCGCGGTCTTCGTCCAATGCCTCGAATTGCGGCTTGCCCTCATCCAGCAGAATCGCTTTCGCCTGTCGTTGACGAGTCGACG
>JBLYYV010000115.1:0-6339 GCA_048550095.1 Gammaproteobacteria bacterium | reverse complement strand
TGGAAGGGGCGGTCGGTCCGGCCGCGCGTTGTGACCGGGCTCCGGTTCGACGGGGGATAATCAGGAAAGAACGCAGCCCGCCAATGGTGGATACTGTTGGCGCGGCGAAAAAAAGGGTTAGCAAGGGGAGTTGCATGTCGAAGTACAAAGGCCTGATCGGCGCGAGTAGCGCAGCATTAGTCGTATCCGGATTGATGTTGGCCGTGCCGCTTACTGGCTGGGCACAGTTCGAAGAGATGGTGGTCACCACTCGCAAGAAGGAAGAGAATATCCAGGACGTGCCGATCGCCGTCGATGCGATTTCCGCGCAAGAGATCGAACGCCGCGGACTCGCCAACGTTTCCGATCTCGTCAAACTATCTACCAGTGTTCAGTTCGACCAGTCCTTTGGTCCCCAGGACACGCGTATCGCGATTCGAGGTCTGTCCAATACCCGCGGTCGATCCAACGTGGCTTTCCTGGTTGACGGCGTCGACGTCACGACTGAGAACTTTATTTCCGCCGGCTCCGGCTTGCTGGCGAACCAGCGCTTGCTGACCGACGTGGAGCGGGTCGAGATCATCAAGGGCCCCCAGAGCGCCCTGTATGGCCGAGCCGCGTTCGCCGGCGCGATCAGCTACACGACCAAGGAACCTGGCGACGAGTTCGAGAGCAAGGTGCGTCTCGAGGCCGGCAACTATGGAGTGCGTCAGCTGGATGGTTCGATCAGCGGCCCCGTGGTCGGTATGGAGGACCTGCTGGGCTTCCGCTGGACTGGCGCGACCTGGAGTAGCGATGGCTTCTATACCAACGCGACCACCGGCCAGGATATGGGTGCCGAGGACGGCTGGGGCACTGCGCTGACAATGGTCCTGACGCCGGGCGACGACATCAAGATCAAGTTGCGCACGGAGTACAGTGACAGCAAGGTGGGCCAGCGGCCTAACGTCCGACTCGGTGGCGGCTCTAGCGGCCGTAGCGGGGCCGATGGCTTCGATGGCCTGACGTTCTTCCCCTATCCGACGGATCCGACAATTATCCAGGGCCCCAGCAACACCACCACACGCCTGAGTGATTTCGGTGAATATTGTCCCGAGACAGCGCCTGATCAGGGGTCGCCGTTCGGGGGTATTTGCGCGGTCGGCAGTTACGGCAGCGCTTCTGGCCTGCGGCCGGCGGTAGACGTCGATCCGGTCACCGGTGCGGACTACAGGGGCACCGACACGCAGCTTTGGCGGACGAGCCTGAATGCGTCGATAGACTACGACTACGGCACGTTCAGCCTGATTACTGGCTGGACCGACTACAACGCGTTCGACGAACTCGATCAGGACTATCAGGTTGCGCCCGTCGGGAACGCGTGGAAGGCCGGTCAGCAGGCCCAGTCCGATCTACAGACCGATCAGTTCAGCACCGAACTGCGATTCTCGTCAAACTTCGAAGGGCCGGTCAATTTTACATTGGGCGGCATGTACTGGAAGGAAGATCGTGCACAGGATGACCTGAATTTCATTGTCAGCTGTGTCGAATACGGCAAGGCCGGCCCGGGCAACGTTTTTCCCGATCCGGATGTGTTCGTCAGCGGAATCTGCGATGGGACGAACGGCACGATCGACAACTGGCAGCAGCGTGCGCTCGACTTTTTCCCGTGTCAGTACGACAACCAGGGCAACCCGATACCGGACCCGGCCGGCGTCGACAACTGCCTCAAAGCGCCGCGCACGCCCGCGCCCTGGCGCGCGACGACGGAGCACTGGTCGGCGTATTTCAACCTGACCTGGGATCTCAGCGATACGTTCCAGCTCATTCTCGAGAACCGCTACGTCGACGAGAGCTTCGAGATTCTCCGGCCTAACTTCAGTTCGTGTACGAACCTGTTTTTTGCGTTCGGAACCGGTTCCGCCGTTCGGGCTAACGGCGATCAGGAAGGCTTGGTCACTACCGCGGCGGACGACATCGTCTGTACCAACGAAGCACGCATGAACCCGAACATTCCGGCCAACATCAACTCGCAGACTGGCGACTGGATGCTGATCGAGGGTACCGAAAAGTCGAGCTTCAATACACCGAAAGTAACCCTTAACTGGAAGCCGACCGACAACTCTCTCTATTACTTCTCATGGGGTAAGGGTATCAAGCCGGGCGGCATCAATACGCTCGCGGCCGGCGGTTCGCCGACCACGATCGATGACGAACGTTTCCTCCCCGAGGAAGTGCAAGCCTGGGAGCTCGGCGCGAAGACCGATTGGGAGGTTGCGGGGTTCCTGCAGGTAAACGGCTCGCTGTTCCTGAATGACTACACCGACAAGCAAGTTGGCACGCAGGTCGTTGACGACAACGGTTCGCTGCAACCGCGGGTCGTCAACGCGGCGTCTGCAGAAGTCTGGGGCATCGAGCTGGAGCTGGCCTGGCAACCCGAGTTTCTCGATGGATTGTTCATGAGCGCGAGTTATACGTATCTCGATGCGAAGTTCAATGATTTCACCGACCTGACGCGGTCATTCGTTCGCGCGGCGCTCGCCGGGCAATGCCCCGTGGTCGCGTTCGATTCCAGCGGAAACTCGCTTGATCCCTCAACCGTGCCGGCCAGCCGGCGCTTCTGCGCACTGGATTTAAGCGGCAATCAGCTGGAGCGAACACCCGAAAATGCATTCGTCGGCAATATCCAGTATGAGGCGGCCTTTATGGAGACTGGATTCGACTGGTTCATAGAAGCGAATGCAGCGTATCAGGACGAGCGATTCCTCGATGTCGAAAACGTCGCCAAGTTCGATGATTACTGGCTGGTCGACACCCGTGTCGGCCTGAGCGGCGAGATGTTCGAGTTTCTCGTGTACGTCGATAACGTCCTGGCCGACGACACGATCCGCACCGGCGGCAGCGGTCCGGACTTCGGCCAGCAGGTAACACAGCTCGGTTTCACGGCCGGTCTCGGCGTCTCGCACAATTTCGGCCTCCTGCCGCCGCCACGCACTGTCGGCGCGCGCATCACCATGCGGTTCTGATCGGATCGCGGTCGCTTCGATACAAAGCCCCCGGCCGGCCGGGGGCTTTTTCGTACATGGAAGTTAAGTTCCTGATCGGCTAATGTCTCGATTGCGCGGCGCGGGATCGACGGCGCCAAGAGACGAATAGAGATGGCGACAGCACGCGAAGAACTGGTTGGTCACACGGCATCGCTGGAGGCAGGGATCGCCGACGCGCTGAGTTGGGCTGAATCCCGGCAGGATCCGGACGGTTTCTGGTGCGGCATGCTCGAGTCAAACGCCTGCATGGAAGCCGAATGGCTGCTCGCGTTTCACATCATGGGCTATGACTATGGCCATGAAGATGATTTAGTCCGGGGTATTCTGCAACGTCAACGGCCCGACGGCGCATGGGAAACCTATTACGATGCGCCGTCCGGAGATATCAACGCGACGGTGGAATCATACGCAGCGCTGCGCGCGACCGGCATGCCGGCAGACGCCGAGCCGTTGCAAAAAGCGCGCACGTGGATCGTACGACACGGCGGTTTGCGTCACATCCGTGTATTCACGCGAATCTGGCTCGCCCTGATCGGCGAGTGGCCGTGGCGATCCGTGCCCAACCTGCCACCCGAATTGATTCGCCTCCCACTATGGACACCGTTCAATATCTATCATTTCGCATCGTGGGCGCGTGCCACGATGGTGCCGCTGGCCGTGCTGTCGGCGCGGCGTCACGTCGTGCCGCTGCCCGCCGATCGAAGACTCGACGAGTTGTTTCCGCGCGGCCGCAATAACCATGACTATTCGATGACTCGACGAGGCAAAAAGTTCTCCTGGTATGGCTTCTTTTACGCAGCTGATCGCGCGTTGCATGGCCTGCAGAATCTTGGCCTGACGCCGGGACGCAAAGGTGCGATCGAACGTTGCCTTTCGTGGGTCGTCGCACACCAGGACGCCGATGGGGCATGGGGCGGGATTCAACCGCCGTGGATCTATTCCCTGATGGCGTTGCGAGCGGAAGGTTACGAGTTAACGCACCCGGTCATGGCCGCCGGTCTCGGTGCGCTCGACCGTCACTGGGCCTACGAGCGCGACGGTGCGCGCCGGATACAGGCGAGCGAGTCGCCGGTCTGGGACACCGCGCTGATGTGCCTGGCCATGCTGGATTGCGGTCAGCAGCTCGACGACTCCGCGAAGATGCGCAACGCCATCGAATGGCTGCTGCGGCAGGAGGTGCGAACGCCCGGCGACTGGAGCGTCAAGTCCCCCGATGTCGAACCCGGCGGCTGGGCATTCGAGCGCGCCAACGCACGCTATCCCGATATCGATGACACGGCCGTCGTTCTGATCGTGCTGGCGCGGCTCCGTCGGCAGCTCGGCGACGATCACCCCCTGACGGCGCGCATGCAACCGGCAATCGCCCGCGGCATGCGCTGGATGCTCGCGATGCAGTGTTCGAACGGCGGCTGGGCGGCGTTCGATCGCGACAATGATCGCGAGATCCTGGCGAAAATTCCGTTCAGCGATTTCGGCGAGACCATCGATCCGCCGAGTGTCGACGTGACGGCTCATGTGCTCGAGGCCCTCGGCGAACTCGGTCGAACCACGTCGGATCCCGCCGTTGCCCGCGGACTCGCGTTTCTGCGCGCGGAGCAGGAGAGCGGCGGCAGCTGGTTCGGCCGCTGGGGCGTCAACCACATTTACGGCACGGCCGCGGTGTTGCCCGCACTCAGAGCCATCGGCGTGGACATGCAGTCCGACTGGGTTCGGCGCGCCTCAGCCTGGGTCGCAGCGTGCCAGAACGACGACGGGGGCTGGGGCGAAAGTTGCGCCTCGTATATGGACCCGGCCTGGATCGGCCGCGGTGTCAGCACGGCTTCGCAGACCGGCTGGGCGTTGATGGCATTGGAGGCCGCCGGCGCGGGCGATCATCGGGCCACGATCGCGCGCGGTGTCGCTTTCCTGTTGCGGGGTCAGCGAGACGGCAGCTGGGACGAACCCGAGTACACGGGCACCGGCTTCCCCGGCTATGGCGTCGGCGCGCGAACGGAACTCGGCAACGCCGAATTGGCCGAAACGCTGCAACAGGGGCCGGAGCTGCAGCGCGCATTCATGATCAACTACAACCTGTATCGCCACTATTTTGCGCTGATGTCGCTCGGACGAGTTGGCGACCTGACGTCGTTTGAGAAGTATTAGATTGCGTTAAGAAGATTTCTTAACTATCTAATAATAAAGAATAATTATTAATCGGTCGAGGCGGGATTAGCCGTCGTCGAGCGCACGCGGTCGACCGATCTGGTCCAGGGAGACTTCCGCGACCGTGCCGTCCGGGGTCGAGCCTGCTTCGGCTTCCGGGGCGAGCGGCAGTTCCGGCGCCATCGGTCCGGTGAGTTTCGGACCAAGTAGAAACGTGCGCAGCGCCGCCAGCGGCCGCGTCAGGGTCTCTTCGACGGCCGTGCCTTCGTATCCGCAATGCGCCATGCAATTGTTGCACTTCGGGTTGTTGCCGGTTCCGTAGCGGTTCCATTCGGTCGTTTCCAGCAATTCGCCGAAGCTGCCGGCGTAGCCTTCGTCGACCAGCAGGTAGCAGGGTTTTTGCCAGCCGAAGACGTTGTACGTGGGGTTGCTCCAGGGCGTGCACGAATAGGTGCGGTTCCCGGCCAGGAAATCCAGGTACAGGCCGGAATGATTGAATGGCCAGCGACTGCGACGCTCCCGCCCGATTGCGAAAACACTGCGGAACAGCCGTTTCGTTTGGCGCCGTCCGAGGAACACATCCTGGCGCGGGGCATGCTGGTACTCATAGCCCGGCGATACGGTGATGCCTTCGACGCCGAGTTCGGTTGCGAAATCGAAGAAATCCGCGATGTCTTCGGGCTTCTCGTTGGCGAACAGCGTGCAGTTGACGTTCACGCGGAAACCGGCGTCCAGCGCCTCGCGAATGGCTTTGACGGCGCGTTTGAATACGCCGTCGCGGCATACGGACTCGTCGTGGTGTTCTTCGAGTCCGTCGAGATGAATCGACAGCGTCAGGTACGGCGAGGGTCGATACAGGTGCAACTTGCGTGACAGCAGCAAAGCGTTCGTGCACAGGTAGACGAATTTCTTTCGCTCGATGATGCCTTCGACGATTCGCGGCATGTCGTCGTGGATCAGCGGCTCGCCGCCGGGAATCGACACGATGGGGGCGTCGCATTCGTCGACCGCGGCCATCGCATCGTCATAGCTGATGCGCTTCGCCAGGATGTCCTGCGGATAATCGATCTTGCCGCAGCCGGCGCATTCGAGGTTGCACTGGAACAGCGGCTCGAGCATCAGCACGAGCGGATAGCGATGATTGCCGCGAAGCTTTTGCGTCAAGAGGTACTTGCCGACGCGGTACTGCTGT
>JBLYYV010000114.1:0-7624 GCA_048550095.1 Gammaproteobacteria bacterium | reverse complement strand
GCTTCGGCATTCTTGCGCGCATCGGCGGCCGCTTTCGCCAGGGCCTGTCGATACGCCGCACGACGCTCGGTGCTGTCGAGTGCAGGCGGCGACACCTGGTTCACCCCCGCACTCACCGCACCCTCGATCAACTCGCCCAGGTTGTCGAGATCACGCAGCTCGACTTCGATGCCACGCCGCACGACATAGCCGATCAATTCCTGCTTCTCGTCCTGACGATTCCAGCGGTAGTTTGGCTGGACCGTCGCACCCGTCGAGTTGATATACCGGTCGTCGACGTCGAGATCGTCGAGCAAATCCAGCACGCGCGACGTCGTGCTGGCGACTGCCTTTTGCGCCGCTGCCAATGAGGCATCCCGCTCTTCGACAGCCAGACTCAATCGCGCCATATCCGGCTTTATCATCACGAAGCCCTTGCCATCGACGGATACCGTCCGCGGCATTTCGTCTGCCTGCGCCGTCATGGCAAACGCGGCGAACAATATGATGGAGATCGATAACAAGCGCATGGCGGTGCTCCTTCCTGATCGACTGTTGTGAACGCGCAATTCATATTCAGCATGATAACCCTCGCCCGGCCATCGACATAGTTCAGACGTATCCGTCTACTCGAGGGTGTTTTCGACGAGTTCGATCAGGTTTCCACCCGTATCGGCGGGATCGAGATACGCGATCTTTTTCGTGCCCGTGTCGAATACGCCGTCAGGCGTGATGTAGCCGAGGTGCACGCCCTTCTCGGCCATGCGCTCGAGGACCCGCTCGATATCGGTCACCTCCAGGGCGAAATGTGTAATCCCGGTCTGGGTATCGCCCGTCATTTTTCGGAATGTATCGGTCAGCGGCTGGATGATCTCGAGCTCGATGCCGCCGAGCGAAATGAAGGCGAACGCAACCTGCCCGCCGGTCTCGTCCGGCGAGACGTAGCGCACTTCCTCATCGGCGATATCGAACAGGGACCGAAACATCGCGACGGAAGCATCGAGATCGTCGACGACGTAGCCGACATGGCGCAATTGCTTGATCAGTTTGTTCATGACCGCGAGATTACACGATCGCTGTCGTTTGGACTCCGTCGGGGAAATCCACGATTGCCCCGCGGCGGGAATAGGCGCAGTTTGGGAGGTTATGGAAATCGACATCATCCTGAATGAATTCACCTCGCCTCAGCAGGCGGTCGAACTCGGCCTGATGGCCGAAAACTATGGCGTTCGCGGGGTCTGGTCCAGCAATTACGGCTGGTCGCGCGACCCGTTCATGGCCCTCTCGTTGCTCGCGGACCGGTCGTCGAGCATCCGGCTCGGGCCGATGGCCATCAGCGCCGAGGAATTGCACCCGCTGAAGATGGCCAATCTGCTGTTCTCGCTAAACGAGATGAGCGATGGCCGCGCGATGATCATGGTCGGCGCAGGCGGTGCCGTGCTGCAGGCCATCGGCAAGGAGCGTGTCCGGATGATTCGCTCGGTCCGCGAATGCCTCGAGATTCTGAAAGGATCCTCGCCGGACAAGACGATGAACTACGACGGCGACATGTATAAGGTCTGGGGCTATAAACCCGAGTACGCGACCGACGACCCGCCCCTGATCTACTACGGCTCAAATCACCCGCAGAGCCGACGGGTCGCAGCGGAACTGGCCGACGGCCTGATCACCAGCGACTTCGTCGTGCCACTGATGAAGGAGTTCGTAGACGCGACCTACGCCGACCTGGAATCCGCCGGCCGCTCGCCCGCGGACTTTCGCATCAGCAACTTCTGGGCATGGCATATCAAGGAAGATGCCGAAGCCTCGGTGCGCGAGGCACGACGAGAACTGATGCTGCGCGGCTGGCTTGGCGAGCAGTACTTCGCACCGTTTCTCGACGACGACGAAGTGAAACTGATGCGCGACCATGAGCAGGATTTTCTGAACGCTTTCCTGCGCAGCACGGACGTCATCGAGAACGTGCCCGAAGACCTAGTGACGAAAATGATCGAGAACATCTCGTTCGTCGGCGGCCTCGATCAAATCGATGCGGCGATCGAGACGCTGCATGAGTTCAAAGATGCCGGCCTGACCGAGATCGCGCTGCGCGTGCACGACGATTCTGCCGATGCGATCCGACTGATCGGCGAACGCGTCATGCCGGCCATGCGCTAGGGCGAGATTCGCAACATGAGATTCGACGTCATTCTGGATTCATTCATGTCCGCGCCGGACATGACCCGTTGCGCCAGGCTCGCGGAGGAATACGGGCTCGGCGGCCTGTGGATCGCCAATAACTTCAACACGCGTGATGCCTTCGTCAACTTCGTGCCGGCAGCGATGGAGACCGGCCGAGTCCGAATGGGCCCGACCGCCGTCAGTCCGTTCGAGCTGCATCCGATGAAGATCGCACACTCACTGTTGACGCTGAACGAGATCGCGCAAGGTCGTGCCCAGATCGTCATCGGCGGCGGCGGCGGCACGGCGGAAAACATCGGCCACAAGCCGCATCGAATGGTGCGCGCCGTGCGGGAATGCGTCGAGATCCTGAACCAGGCGATCGAGGGGCAACCCGGTTCGTATAAGGGCGAGATGTACCAGGTCGGCTGGATGGACGTCGACTGGGCGCAGCAGCCCGCACCGGCGATCTATGTCGGTGCGAATGGCCCGCAGATGCTGCGCGCCGCCTCGCATTATGCCGACGCCATCATGAGCAGCGATTTCACGCCGGAGCGGATCCGCTGGGCCCACGAACTGATCGATACAGGCCTGACCGAACGTGGCATCGACCCCGCTACGTTTCCGTACAACAATTTCTGGGCGTGGCACGTTCAGGACAGCCGCGAGGAAGCGCACAAAGAGGCACGCATCTACCTGGCCGTTCGCGGTACGATCTATCCGGACTACATTCGCGACGTCGTCAACGAAGAAGAGGCGCAAATCGTCACGGCGAACGAAAGCGAATTTCTGAAGGCATATATGGCCAAGACGCCAGAGGTCAAAGGCGTGTCCGAAGAGATCCTGACAAAGATCGTCGATGGCGGCGTCTCGGCTTCGCCGCTGAGCGAGATCGATCGCGAGATCGAACGTATGCGCGAATTCCGGGATGCCGGACTCACTGAGATTGCGCTATGCGTCTATAGCAATCCGGAGCAGGCGATTCGTACCATCGGCGAACACCTCGTGCCGGCGCTTTCCTGAATCGCTGGCAACGAGAGAGGCATAGAAGCATGGACGATCTGCAACCGGATCAAAGCGGCGCCTTTGTCGACATCGATATCGTCGACAATTTCTACCAGGCGTGCTCGTTCATCCCCATGTCGTTCGCTCTCGTCACGACGGTTCACGAGAGCGGTGAGACCGGCATCGGCCCGCACGCACTGCTGTCGCCGTTCGGCATCACGCCACCGTATTCGATGTTGCTGATCAGCCGCCACAACAGCGGCACGGCAGTCAACTTACGGCGCCATGGAAAATGCGCCCTGAACTATGTGCCGTTCGACCGGGAAGCATTCACCGGCATCGCTAATATGGGCTATCCCGGCATGTCGCTCGAAGACAAGGCGAAAGCGAATCCCTACACGATGATCGACTCGCCGACGCCGGACAAAGCCGCGGACGCCGAATGCCCGCAGATCATCGCCGAAGCCTTCCAGGTCTTCGAATGCACCTGGGATGATCGATTAGGGCTGCACCAGAGGACCGACGCCAAGGGCCAGGCCTACGACAGCCATTTCATCCTGAACATCGACAAGATTCTGTTGCGCGAAGCGTATGCCGGCGGCGTCGAGCAGGGGAACATTTACCCCGACATGCCGGTGTTCTGCGGCTTCAGGCCCGCGACCGGATTCTGGTTCGCCGAGACCAACCTGCCATTCAGCATTCCGCTGCCAAAAGTCGAGGGCCTCGAGCACCAACATGTGTTTTATGTCGCGAACCGAATCCATGCCGACACCCAATTCACGGAGGACGCCTGCAAGGCGCTGACCGGCATTCCGCGACCGTTCCTGCAGGATGCGTTGAAAGGGATCGTCGAGCGCGCGCAGCAGGATGGGGTCGCGTCGATCGACGTCGACTACCTGAAAAAAATTCGACCGTGAGTATCGACGCCGCCCGCCGAGGTTATTGCATGCTCACTGAATCGCGCGCAGCACGCGCCACGGCGACATTGGCATTTCCCTGACCTGACGACCGACCGCGTCGGCGACGGCATTGGCAATCGCCGGCATCGTGCAGACGATGGGCCCTTCGCCCACTTCTTTTGCGCCGAACGGGCCGTTGGGATCCACTGTCTCGACGATGATGTGATCGACTTCCGGCATCTCGAAAGCACGCGGCATCTTATAGTCGAGCCGTGACGGATTCATGATCTGACCGTCTTCCATCAGGCACTCTTCGTACAGCGCCTGCGACATGCCGCTGAACACCTGGCCGTCGATCTGACCCTCGACGATGCGCGGGTTGATCGCCCGACCGACGTCGTGGGCCACGGTCATCCGGTCCACCGTCACGACGCCGGTACCGGGATCGACGGTGACCTCGGCAATCTGAGCACCGAACGAATACGCCATCGTGCCTTTCTTCAGCGGTGAGTTGTAGAAGCCACGACCCATGACGAAACGCCCTTCGAGGCTGTGCAGCGTGTCGTAGACCACTTTCTTGAAAGGAATCGCGCGTTCGGGCTCGCCGTCCGGGTAGACCTGGTGATCGCGGAACACGAGTTTTTCAGGGTCGACCTCGAGCTGCTGCGCGGCGGTCGCGGCCAGCTGCTCACGCGCATCCAGGCACGCGTTCCGCGTGGCATTGCCGGTATTGAACGTACCGCGTTGCGTGAACGCGCCAACGTCCAGCGGGTCGGAAGCCGTGTCGCCCGATACGACCTGGAAGTCATCGGGGGTGATGCCGAGCACCTCGGCCCCGATGATCGCCATCGTCGTATGCGAACTTTGCCCCATGTCGGGCAAGCCGATGAACAGCGTCGCCTTGCCATCGTCCGCAATCTTGACGAACGCCGCGCTGGTGTCGTGCTTGAACAGTCCCTTGGCGCCGGACGCCATCGCGCCGATGCCGATACCGATTCCCTTGTACTTGGGCAGTTTGCCGCGCTTGTCTGTCCAGCCGGATTTTGCCGCGGCCTTCTCAATGCATTCTTTCAGACCGCAGCTCGCGTAGTGCGAACCTTCGAGCGTCGTGTGACCCTTCTCCACCGCGTTTAGCAGGTTGAACTCCACCGGGTCCATGCCGAGGTCCTGCGCGAGCGCGTCGAGATGCTGGCCGAGCGCGAACTGGAACTGCGCGATACCGCCGCCGTGGTGAAAGTAGTAAGGCTGGTTGTTCGTGTGGACGAGCCGGCCACGGTAGCGGGCGTGTTCGATGGGATACAACGCCCCGAGATAACGCGACGTGAGCAACGTGACGATCATCTGCGACTCGACGTAGGCGCCGGAATCGAACAACAGATCGGCCTCAATAACCTTCAGGTGGCCGTCCTTCGTCGCGCCGGACTTCAGTTTGTAGATCACCTTGCCGCCGGCGTGACACATTGTGAATTCTTCGTCGCCACTGGCGCGAATGCGCACCGGGCGACCGGCCTTGCGCGACAGCAGCGCCGCCAGGAAATGATGCGGCCGGGTGGCCGTGCGGCCCGTGAAACCGCCGCCGGTATTGAGCGTCAGCAGGCGGACATCGCTGTCCGATAGTTTCAGACCGGCGGCCAGGCTTTTCTGAAACAGCAAGGCAGTCTGCGTCGGCGTCCACATCGTCAGCTGCCCGGCCTTCGTGAAATCGGCGACACAGACATGGTATTCCGCGTAGCAGTTATGCGACGGATTCGTGACGTACTCGTCCTCGCGAATCACGTCGCAGTCCGCGAACGCCGAATCCGGATCACCGTAGTTCAGGTTCTCCTCCCAGCCGACGTTGCGCTGCGCCTTTTTGTGCAGCTGCGGCGCGTCCTCGCGCATTGCCTTCGTCATCGCCAGCACGGGCGGCAAGACTTCGTATTCGACCTTGATGAGTTTCGCCGCCGCGGCCGCGGTTGCCTCGTCCAGCGCCGCCACTGCAGCGACCTCGTGTCCAATGAATTTGACGAACTCCGCCGGCAGCAACGGCTGATACATGCCGATGACGATGCCCTTGGCATCTGGCGCGGTGATGATGGCCTTCACGCCCGGCAATGCCTCTGCTTCGCTCGTATCGATACTGACGATGCGGGCCGACGGATGCGGGCTGCGGACGATCTTGCCGTATAGCATTCCCGGCAGGCGCACGTCGTCGGTAAAAACAGAACGGCCGCTGACCTTGTCGACACCGTCAAGTCGCGACCAGTTCTTGCCGACGACGCTGAGTTCTTCTTTTTTCGCGCTCACCGGGACGACCTCAACTCGCCGCAGCGTCGCGTTCGCGCAGCATCTCGGCTGCACGGCGCACCGCTTTCTTGACCTTGATATGACCGGTGCAACGACAGATCGCGCCGGCCAGCGCTTCGCTGATTTCGTCTTCCGTCGGATTCGTGTTGACGTCCAGCAGCGCCTTCGCGGTCATGATCAGCCCCGGCGTGCAGAACCCGCACTGGACGGCGCCATATTCCAGGAAAGCCTGCTGGACCGGATGTAATTCGGAGCCCTCCTGAACGCCCTCGATGGTCGTGACGGCGCGGCCGTTCCATTCGATCGCCAGCGTCAGGCAGGAACAGATCGCCTCGCCCACCTCGCCGTTCACGGTGCAGACGCCGCAACTCCCGGCGGTGCACCCACGCTTTGTCCCGGTCATCCCGAGGTCATTGCGCAAGACATCTAAAAGCGTCTGATTCGGCGCGACGGCGAGCTCGTGCGTGTCGCCGTTGACGGTCAACTCGATCAGTTGTTTGTTCATGGGTATTGCCTGAGTCAGTCGGCCTGGTCGCGCAGCGCCGCGAGCGTTTCGCGCACGAAATTTTTGACGAGTCGTCGCTTGTAACCCGACGGGGTGAACAAGTTGGTGACCTTGCCCAGCGCGTCGCGGGCCGCCGCAGCCGCGGCGTCGATCGACGCGTCGTTCAACCCCTGCTCGAGCAGGATTCTCTCACAGCCGATCAGGGCCTTCGGGGCCGCGGCAATAGAGCCCATGACGAGCCGCACGGAACTCGGTGCTTCGTTGGTGCCCAACACGGCGACCGCCAGCGTTCCGGCCGCAAAATCGAGACCCTCCCGCTGCGCCAACTTCGAATACACGGCACGCCCGTCGAATCGCGGTATCAGCACCGCCGTCAGCAGCTCGCCGGGCTCGAGGATCGTATGGCGCACGCCATCTTCGCGATAGAACTCCATCAATGGAACCTCGCGAGTCCCGGCCGCACTGCAAAGTTCGACGGTAGCGCCGAGCGCCATCAGCATCGGTGCCGTATCGGAGGTATTCAGGGCGTGACACCGGGTGGATGTCTTGATGACATGGCACAGTTCCTGGTCCGTCTTGAAGCAGCCGTCGCGCGTCTCGCGCCAGTTCTCCGACTGGTTCGTATACCAGCAACGCGTATCGAGACACAGGTTGCCTCCCAGCGTGCCGACGTTGCGAATATGCCGGGAACCGACACTGCTGATCGCTTCGCAGAGCGCCGGGAGCTGCGCCGAGATCACCGGATCCAGCGCGAGATTCGTCAGCCTGCAGGCAGCGCCGATCCGCAGTC
>JBLYYV010000113.1:0-10746 GCA_048550095.1 Gammaproteobacteria bacterium | reverse complement strand
TAACCGACCAGCTCTGCGATCCAGCGGATCGTCTGCGCTTCGATTTCACTGGCGACGGGTGACAGGTCCCAGAGCGCGACGTTGGCGTTGATCGATGCGGCGAGGAGGTCGGCGAGGCCACCGAGGGGCGCCGCCGATGCGGTTATATAGCCGAAGAACTTCGGATGCCCGTTGTGCAGGGAATTGTCGAACAGCATGGGCGCCGCCGTCTCGAACAACGACTCGATCCGCGTTCCGTTATCGGGCAGGCCACCGTCGCCGATCAGCTCCCGCACATCTTCGAGGGTCAGTTCGCGGCGAACCGGTCGTTCCGGCAACGAGCGATAGAAGTCGGCAATCTCGTCGACCAGCCTGTGGCCGGCACGTCGAAACGATTCTGCATCGTGATACTTTTCGCCGGGCGTCTCGTCGTTCATTTTCGACAAAACCTCCAATTTGTTCGTGGATGCCTGACTGACTCGCTGCATCCGGCGAGGTTCAGGCTGCGACCTCGAATAGTGCGCCGGGTCCGCGCGGGAATCCAGACGTGCTCGGCCACCGCTTTACATGCGGCGACGGAGCATCGAAACTTGGCGACTCGGCGCCAACCTCTGGTCGTCGACTATTCCCGATTGAGGCTTAAATCTTGAAAAAACAAATATTTATCGCGGCGCTGCTGGCGTTGGTCGTTTCGCCACTGGCCTGGTCACAGGGCACGTTCCGCTATGGACCCGACGAACGGGCCGGTGAATGGAATCTTTCGCTGATGGCGGTCTACCAGGGGGAGGAAAGCGTGTCGGGCGAGAACGGCTCGGGCATCAAGCTGAAGGACGATTGGGGCTTCGGATTCGCGGTCGGCTACAACTTCAATAACCACCTGGCGCTGTCGGGTGAATTTTCTTTCCTCGACCCGAACTACGACTACACCATCGTTCCGGACGAGCCGAATCCGACACCGGAGACCTTCAGCCACCAGTCGAGCATTTTCAATGCGATGCTTAAGGGCACCTACAACATACTGTCGGGCCCCATCACGCCCTTCATTGATATCACGCTGGGTTGGCGCAATATCGACTCCAATGTCGCCAGCAGCCCGCCGGTCACCGGTTGCTGGTGGGATCCATGGTGGGGCTACATCTGTCGGCAGTTCTGGAATACCTACAGCGACAACAGCGTGACCTACGGCGCCGGGGTGGGTATCCGTTGGGACGTCAGCCGCGCGATGTTCCTGCGCGCCAGTTACAGCGCGATGAAGGCCGATACAGGCCGCTCCGGCGATCCTACCTTCGACATGGGTCGTCTCGAGGTCGGCTGGCGGTATTGATCGCCGCTCAGCGGACCTGGGTCGGCGTGGTGTTATTACGTATCCGCCACGCCGTATTCCGCATGTAAAATCAATGACCTCCGGTGGTTTCCCGGAAGTATGGTTGCGGGTCGCCGACGGCGGCCCGTGTTTGCGGTCTACCCAGAATAACGAAGCATGAACCTGCCCCAACCCGCACAGCGATCCAGGCTCCGAGCGATCGGCCTGCCGACCCTGATCTTCCTTGGCACGCTCGCGTTGATCGCAGTGCTGATGGCGACAAGGCCTCGTCTCGAAGTCACCGCGGCGCCGGAGCGGACGTGGTATGTGGATGTCGTGATCGCAGAACATGGCAGGATTCAGCCGCACCTCGAATTGTTCGGCGAGATCGTCGCCGGCAGGCGGAGCGAACTCAGGCCCGCAGTTTCGGGTGACATGGTCGAGATCGGCGAGAACTTCCGCGAAGGCGGCAACGTCAAGAAGGGTGAGTTGCTCGTGCAGATCGATCCCTTCGATTACAGAACCGATCTCGCCGAACAGCAGTCCATGCTGAAGGAGAGCCAGGTCAAGCTCGAGATGCTGCGGCGGGACCTGGAACGCGTCAAGGAACTGTATGCGGCCAAGAACGTGTCCGAGCAGTTCCTGGACGGCGCCGAACTGGATGTGGCGCAGCAGGAGGCGATCGTCGAGCAGCGAGAAATCGGTGTGCGGCGCGCGCAGCGTGATCTGCAGGAAACCCGCCTGGTTGCGCCGTTCGACGGTGTCGTGCACAACGTCAACGCGGCACTCGGTAAGAATTTCAGTGGGTTCGGCGCCGACATGGTCGGCGAGGTCATCGATACCGGGCAGATAGAGGTTCGGTTCTCGCTGAGCAACGCCCAGTACGGGCGGCTCATCGACGGTGGCGAATCGATCGTCGGACGACCGGCGCGAGTGACCTGGAATGTCGGGGACAGCGTCTTCGAGTACGGTGCCGAAATCAAACGTGTCGGCGCCGAGATTGCGTCGACGACCGGCGGCGTCGAAGCCTATGCCGTCATTGAAGCGGGTACCGAGCCCATGTTGTTGCGGCCGGGCGCTTTCGTCAGCGTGAACCTGCCGGACAAAGCGTTCGACAACGCACTGCGGGCGCCGGACACCGCACTCTACGGTAAGGATCTCGTGTACGTGATTCAGGATGATCGCCTGGCTGCGCGTCGCGTGAAGATTCTCGGCTACGACGGCAACGACGTCCTGTTTCAAAGCCTCGGCACGCCGGCGATTCGTGACGGCGACCGCATCGTGACGACGCAGTTGCGCGAGGCCGGGCCGGGCGCGAAGGTCTCGGCGCGGCCGTAGCGATGGAAAGGCGCGGCATCATCGCGTTCTTCGCCACGCATCGCGTGGCGGGCAACCTGCTGATGATGCTGATGATCCTGTTCGGGTTGTACGGTCTGTCCAACCTGAATCGACAGGTCATCCCGACGTTTCACTTCGATGCCATCTCGATCACGGTGCAGTGGCCGGGATCGAGTCCGGAAGACGTCGAAGACAACATCATCGAGGCCATCGAGCCGGAAGTTCGTTTTCTCGACAACGTCGACAAAGTCGATTCGACCGCCTACGCGGGGCTCGCCGACATTCAGATCGAATTCGAGGAAAACGCCGACATGTCGAAGGCATTGACCGATGTTCAATCGGCAATCGCGCGCATCACGACGTTTCCGGTGGATATCGAGAAGCCGATCGTCAACCAGTTCCAGAACACGGACATGGTTTGCAAGATCGAGATATCCGGTCCGTTTTCAGAGGCGGCGCTGAAACACGTCGCCAAGAAGATTCGTGACGACCTGCTGGACCTCGGCATGAGCAAGGTGCGGCTTGAGGGCGCTCGCGACTCCGAGATCTGGGTCGAGATCGAGCCCGGTGTCCTGCGGCGTCTCGACATGACGCTGGCCGACGTCGCGAAGCGCATCGAGCAGTTCAGCCTCGACCTGCCGTCGGGAACGATCGAGAGTGGCGGGATCTCGAGACAGATTCGCAGCGAGGCGATGGCGCGGTCCGCCCGTGAGGTCGCGATGATCGAGGTGCTGTCGAAGTCGTCGGGCGAGAAGCTCCGCATCGCAGATCTCGGTGAAATCACCGAAACCTTCGAGGAAGGCTCGGTGTCGCATTTCCGTGGTGAGGACAAGTCGCTCGGTATCTACGTCAATCGCGGTGTCAATGTCGATTCAATCGACGCGCAGAAGGTCGTCACGCAATACATCGAGGATCTGCGCCCGACATTGCCGCCGACCATGAAGGTCGAACTGTTCGACGTGTTCGCCGATCAGGCGACGCAGCGCGTGCGCATGCTGATGACCAACGGCATGACCGGCCTGCTGCTGGTACTAATCGTGCTGTTCGTGTTCCTGAATTTCCGCGTGGCTTTCTGGGTGGCTATGGGTATCCCGATCGCGGTTATGGCTGCATTCGGCGGGATGTACATGCTGGGTATGTCGCTGAACATGATCAGCATGTTCGCGATCATCATGGGGCTCGGCATCATCGTCGACGACGCGATCGTCGTCGCCGAGCATACCGAGATGCTGCACCGGCGCGGCTTGTCGCCGGAGGACGCGACCATGACGGCCGCGAAGGTCATGTTCGCCCCGGTGCTCGCCGCGTCGCTCACGACGATCGCGGCGTTCTTCCCGATCCTGACCGTCGGTCAGGAGGTCGGCCGCATCATTCGCGAAATGCCGATCACGGTCATACTCGTCATCGTTGCAAGTCTCGTCGAATGCTTCCTGATTTTGCCGAATCACCTCAAGCATGCGCTGGCGCGCATGGACAAAGGCGAAGCGCAGCGGCCGCCGACCGGCTTCAAGAAGGTATTCATCGATTTTCGCGAGCAGCGTTTCAGTCGCGTTGTGGCGTACTGTTTTGACCGTCGTTACACCACCGTTCTCGCCGCGGTATGCCTGTTCCTGTTCGCCATGACGATGATGGTGTCCGGCAGAATCGGCTTCGAGTTCTTCGCTTCGCCCGAGACCGACATGGTGTTTGGGAATGCGGCGATGGCGCCGGGCACGCCCCGCACAAAGACGCGAGAGATGACGCGGGAACTCGGGCGCGCCGCGCGCGCCGTCGAGGATCGGCTGACCGGCGGCGAGGGCGGCCTGATCGACTTCGAGTTCAGCACGGTCGGGACGACCGAGGGACGTCAGGGCGAAGGAATAATTAGCGGCGACCATGCCGGCGCCTACACCGTTCAGCTTGCACCCAGTGACGACCGCGACATCAGGACCTACCAATTCATGGCCGAGTGGGAGAAGGAAGTTCGGCCAGTGACGGGCGTCGAGAACCTGGTGTTTTTCGAGCGCAGCGCGGGCGGCCCGCCGGGCCGCGATCTCGATATCCGCTTACATGGCGCTGACCTGGACGTGTTGAAGGCAGCGGCACTCGAGATTCGCGGTGCGATCCAGAGCGTTCCCGGCGTCACGGCCGTCGAAGACAACCTGCCCTATGGCCGGGAAGAAATCCTGCTCGACCTGACGCCGGCCGGACGCGCGATGGGTTTCACGACGCAATCCGTCGCGCGCCAGGTCCGGAACGCCTACGAAGGGGCGATTGCCAAGCGCTTCTCGCAGGATCAGGAAGAAATCATCGTTCGCGTCAAGCTGCTCGAGTCGGCGGAAGAGACGACGGAGAGCCTGCGCGAACTGTATCTGCGCACAGCAGAGGGCGACGAGGTGCCATTGACGGAGGTCGTAACATTCGAGCGCACCGTCGGTTACGCAACCATACGTCGCGAGGATGGTCTGCGGCAGATCTCCGTTACGGCGGACGTCGATCCGTCGATCACGACTTCGAACGCTGTGCTCGCGTTGATCGCGGACGAAATCGCGCCACCGATGCGCGAGAAATATGGCATCAGCATCGAGTTCAAGGGTAAGGCCGAAGAGCAGCGCGAGGCGCTGGCCGACACCGGCACCGCCCTGCTGCTGGCGATCCTGACGATGTACATCATTCTCGCGTGGGTATTCTCGAGTTATACGACGCCGCTGATCGTTCTGGCGATCGTACCCTTCTGCCTGGTCGGCGCTTTCCTCGGACACTGGGTCATGGGTTATCGATTGAATATGCTGAGCCTGATGGCGCTGTTGGGCCTGTCAGGCGTCATGATCAATGATGCGATCATCCTGGTGTCGCGCGTCAAGATGCGTATCGAGGAAATGCCGGACCTTCGCGAGGCCGTCGTACTCGGGGCATGCGAGCGCCTGCGGCCGGTCATATTGACGACGCTGACGACGATCGGCGGCCTGACGCCGTTGCTTTTCGAAGGCAGTATCCAGGCACAACTCGTGCAGCCGCTGGCGGTGACGTTGATCTTCGGGCTGATGTTCTCGCCCTTCCTGGTCCTTCTGGTCGTGCCGTCGCTGATCGGCATCGGTAAAGACATTCGCGGCCGCGGAAGCCGCGGCGCCGTTGGCAGCGCCGCCGGTTCAGGCGCCGCCGTTTGAACCGCCGCCGTCGCGCCGAATCTTGGCGGCGGTGGCTAGCTTCACGACGGCGTAGCCGAGTACGCCACAAATCAGTGAGCCGACGATGATTGCGAGACGGTCCGGTCGGCTGTAGCCCATGCCGACTTCCTCAAAGGCGAGGCTGCTGATGAACAGGCTCATCGTGAACCCGATGCCGGTCAGTATCGACGTACCGTAGAGCTGGCCCCACGATACCTTATCGGGCAACGCCGCGATCCCGGTCTTGATGCTGAGCCAGGCAAAACTGAACACGCCCACCTGTTTGCCGATCAGCAGCCCCAGGATGATTCCCAGCGGTACCGGCTCGAGCAGCGACTCAGGCGTCATGCCCGTCAGGTCGACGCCACCGTTGACGAAGGCGAAGATCGGCAGGATCGCGAACGCGACCCATGGATGCAGTCCGTGTAACAAGTTTTCGAGCGGCGAACCGTTTTCTTCCGTGTGATCCCCGAGCGGCATGAAGAACCCGAGCAGCACCCCGGCGATCGTCGCGTGCACGCCTGACTTGAGCACGGAAATCCACAGGATGATCCCGAAGATCATATACGGGCCGATGCGCAGAATTCGCTTGAGCGACAGCCAGATCAGACCGGTCGTCGCGAGCAATGCGACAAACAGCGACACCATCGACAGGTTGGATGTGTAAAAAGCCGCGATGATGATGATCGCGCCGAGGTCATCGATTATGGCCAGCGTCATCAGGAACAGCTTCAGTGCCGTCGGCACGTTACCGACCATCGCCAGCACGGCCAGCGCGAAGGCGATATCGGTGGCGGTCGGCACGGCCCATCCCTGCAGAGCGAGCTCGTCTCCCAGGTTGAGTGCGGTATAGATCAGCGCGGGTACGACGATACCGCCGATACCCGCCATGCCGGGCAGTACGATCTGCTTCAGATCGGACAGCTCGCCGATCAGCACTTCTCGTTTGACCTCCATGCCGATCGTGAAGAAAAAGACCGCCATCAGGCCGTCGTTGACCCACAGGAACAGGGGTTTGTCGAGATCGAGCGGGCCGATACGAATCTGGATAGGTACATCCAGGAACGCTGTGTAGTAACCGCCGACCGGGGAGTTCTTCAAAATCATCGCGGCGGCCGCCGCGATGACCAGCAGGATGCCGCCGGCCGATTCGAGCTTGATGAACGCGTTGAAGGTGTTTCTGGGCATGGTCGGCTCCGACGGATTACCGGGTGGAAGTGTAACGCGCATTCGCGGATAGCCGAATGCGAGGCCGGACTGGAACCTGTTGTGATCCTCTGGCAACGTAGGCCGCAAACGTCGAGCGTACCGTTTAATTCGACCAGTGAGGCAATTTCGATGCGACAAGTCCGAAACCGGTTTTTTCGTTTCCTGAGTCTGATCATCATCCTGACCGCCGCCGGCTTGCTGACGGCTTGCGACAGCATCCATGAGTCCAAGGACTTCGAACGCCATAAATACAGTCAGCTCAGCGAACCGCGTGAGCGCGACGACGTGCTGTTCTTCGACGTCAAGTTCGACGCCAACTACCCGGAGCAAAATGACGTTGCGGAGGAAGTCCGCATGGAGTGGCTCGAAGCCTGGCTGAAGCAGTGGAAAATGTGTGGCGACGGCTACGAGATCGAAAGCAGACGGCCGTTCGATTCGATGGAGTACAACCCCGGCCAGTACGACCGGCGCTACGTCGTCGCATGCAAGGTTGTGGCGAAGTAGAGTCGTCGGGGCGCAGCTGACCGGTCGGCGCCTCGGACGTTGCAATGCCGATCCTCATTCTCACTCTTGTCGCTGTGCTGTTCGCAGTCGTGTTCGGCCCCAGCTGGTGGGTCAGGCGCGTACTGAGCCGCTACAGCAAGCCGGCGGATCGTTACCCGGGAACCGGTGGCGAATTGGCCCGCTATCTGCTGGATCAGCTCGGTCTCGATCATGTCGGGGCGGAGGTAACCGATCAGGGTGATCACTACGACCCGGACGCCAAATGCGTCCGCCTGACGCCCGATAAATTCAACGGACGATCGCTGACCGCGATTACCGTCGCCGCGCATGAGGTCGGTCATGCGCATCAGGATGCAACGGGCTATGGCCCGCTGAAATGGAGAACCCGCCTCGTCAAGCTGGCCGCACCCGGCGAGCGTATCGGTGCCGCGGTGCTGATGATGGCGCCGGTGGTCACGCTCGCGACGCGCGCGCCCGTCGCCGGTGCGCTGATGTTGCTCGGTGGTTTTCTCGTACTGGGCCTCAGTACCGTCGTTCACCTGATCACGCTGCCGATGGAACTCAATGCGAGCTTCGCCCGGGCGATGCCGTTGCTAAAGGAGGGTGAGATTCTGCAGGCCGGCGACGAGCCCCACGCGCGCAAGCTGCTGACGGCCGCAGCGCTGACGTATGTTTCGGTTTCGCTGGTCAGCCTGCTGAACATCGGTCGCTGGTGGGCGATTCTCCGTCGGTAGGTTCCGCGTCGTTAGTTTATCGCCAGCAGCCGGTTGCCGGTCTCGATCTTCCAGCGCTCCGTCATACCGCCGTTCAATTCAAGCACGAACGGCACGGGTTCCGGAGATGTGATGGTTTTTGTCGACATCGGCGTTGTGTTGCGGGCGATGCCCGCGATCTCGCCGTCGCCGCGAATAAAAAGCATATCGAGCGGAATATGCGTGTTCTTCATCCACATCGAAATCAACCCGACGCGCGAGTAGCGAAACAGCATGCCTTCCAGTTCGTCCATCTGGTCGATGAACATCAGGCCCTGGCCGTGCTGCTCGCGGGAATCCGCGAGGTAGATATCGAGCACGACGCAGATGTTGTTCGAGGTTTCGATGATGGCGCGGGCCTGACCGAAGTCGCGCAGATACGAGGCGGGTCGGGCGGCGTGCACAGAAGGCGGACTCAGGAGCGACAGCGCGATGACGATCGCACATCGCTGTATGGACATCGTTAGTTTGCCTGGCTTACGTGGCATCGAAGTTCAGCCTGCCGGAATAGCGCAGATCACTCAACGAGACGGAGCTCGCGTCGGTCAATGACGGCAAGCTGCCCGCGCAGTAGACCTCGCCACCGATCGCATAGTGAAGTCCGTCGCCGTCGACCGACGTGACCGTCGTCCAGCAGCGATCCTGACGGCCGGAACTGAAAAAACGACCCGTCTTCTCATCGATGATCGTGATATTCGCCGCGCGCTCCGATTCGACCAGGTCGTCGATCGTGCCGGATATGCCGATCACGAAGACGAGCCTGTCCGCGTCGACATCGCCGGGTGCAGCGAAAACGAGGCGCAGGCCATCGTCGCCGGGTCGCTCGCCACCTTCGCATTTCATGTTCGTGCCCCGCCATTCGACCGCGCGATCGATCGCGCCATAGAGCCGGCCGGACAGAAAACCATCGTCGACCGATGGGCACAGGTCAGTCGAATCGCCGATCGCGGCCCGCGTCGCCGTGCCTTGCCCCTCCGGACCGAGTCCGTTCGCGGCGACAGCGACGACTGCGCCGAGGGCGAGTATCGCCACGCCGTCGATTAGCGAGCGGGTCCAGCGTGGCAGTGGATGTGAGGATTCTGTCGGAGTCTTCATGTCAGGCATCGAAGCGAGAGGCGCTATTGTGCGCGGCTGCGCGCAGAACTCAACCGTGGGCCTCGTCATCGGGGCAGGGGAATGCAATCCGGGCAACGCAAGGATGCCGATGACCCAATTGCAGCAAAGGGTAAAAAAAGACCATATAAGGAAATTTCAACGCCAGGAATTTTCGCGTCTTATGTCCGTATTTGTGATTCACGGCATGGTGTGACGAGTTCCGGACGAATACCGTTGCGCTATTGCCGCCCCATTGCGGGCGCTGGATCGTATGTGAAAGCAAAAACCAACAAAAACCTGAACTCGCCGTTTTCAGATCAGCTCGAGGCGGGTTTCAACTGGCTGGTATTCGACGACTTCGTCGAGGAAGAGTTTCGCCAGTACTACGCCGAGAGCACGGCGATCCGCGCGCGACTTCTCCCCGTCTTCGGAATCATCGCCATTCTGATCAGCATGGGGTTCATGCTGTCGGACCCCGACATTCATCCCATCGCGGTTATCTTCAATGTATTCGTGATGCTGCCGACCCTCGGCGCCACTTTGTGGACATCCATGGAGCCGAGCCGGCACCGCCTCTATCAGTTTCTCCTGGCCAGCAGTGCGATGCTGGTGGGAATGTGGTTCGCGTCCAACGTGACCCGTGCAACGCTGGCCGGAAATTCGTATTACTTCGGCGCGGAGGTTGCCTGGATCTTCATCGTCTGGTTGATTCTCGGCCTCCCGTTTCGACATGCCGCGTTCACCGCGCTGACATTGTCCGGCTGCTATATCTTCGGCATTTCTGCCTGGGACGTGCCGCAGTCAGAAACCTGGTTCTCGATCTCGATGCTGCTGATCGTCAACGGAATCGGCTGGTTCTGCTGCTACCAACTCGAGCACTATGCGCGGCGTTCGTTCCTGGAGTCCAAGGTGCTCAGTCAGCTGGCGGAACGTGACGGCCTGACCGGCGTGCATAACCGCCGGAGTTTCGATCAGTACATCGCGCGCATCTGGCGGCAGTCGCGCCGGGAGCAGGAGCCGTTGACGATCATGTTGATCGATATCGATCACTTCAAGGCCTACAACGATTACTACGGTCACCAGGCCGGGGACGACGCGCTCAAGGAAGTCGCCAAGGTCATCAGCCTGTCCGCACAACGTCCGCTGGATTTCGCGGCGCGTTTCGGCGGCGAGGAGTTCGCACTCGTGCTCTATGGTCCTGCGAGCGGCTATGGCCGCGAGCTACCCGAGCAATTGCGCCAGGCAGTCCGTGATCTGAAGATCGTTCACGACAAATCAGATACGGATCACTACCTGACGGCCAGTATCGGCGTCGCGATGGTCCATCCCGAAGCCAAGCGCAGCATCGCCGGTGCCATCCAGATGGCCGACGAAGCGCTGTACGAGGCCAAGGAAGCCGGCCGGAATCGGGTAGAGGTTC